>JAQUMZ010000039.1 GCA_028717865.1 Elusimicrobiota bacterium
GGGACGGCGCGGGTCCAGGCGCAAAACGCCGCCGTAGAGCGCGGACAGGATGTCCACGCACGACAAGGCCGAGCCCAGGTGGGGCACCTTGCCCCGATGCGAGATGCGCACCACGTCCGCCCGCACGCGGCGGGCCAGGCCGGCCAATTGCGCGGGACTAAGCTTGGTGGACATACTCTCGGGGCTGCGCCTTGAGCAGGGCGAGATTGCGCTTGGCCCAGGCGATGGTTTCGTCGATCCCCGCCTCGAGGTCCGTTCCGGCCCGCCAGTCGAGGAGCCGCCGGGCCTTGGAGCAATCGAGCAAATAGGCCGCGTCTTCCCCCGGCCGCGCCGCGGCCGGGCGCACGACGGCGGCCGCTTGCGTCCCCAGGCGGCGGCAGACCAGTTCGATCAAATCCCGGATCGGGAGTTCCCTTTCCGTGCCCAGATGAAAAATCTCTCCGGCCGGGGCCCGGCGCGCGGCGTCCAGCGTGGCCCGGGCCACGTCGCGGATATGCACGAAAGAACGGACCGCGTCGCCGCCCCGCAGATCCATCCGGCCTCCGGTCAAAACGGTCATGATCGTCCTGGGGATGACGCGATAGAGGCGCTGCCCGGGCCCGAAGACGTTGGCGGAGCGGGTCAGGACGGCGGGAAACCCGTAGCGGCGGTGGAACGCCAGGAGGCTCATGTCGCAGGCCGCCTTCGACACCGCATAGGGAGTGGTCGGCCGGCAAGGCGCGTCCTCCGCGATCCGGGCCGGCGTGGGCCCGTACACCTCGGGCGTGGAGGCGTGGACGAATTTTTTAAGATAATCCCGCGCGCGCAGGGCCTCGTGGAGCCGGACCTGGGCCACGAGATTGGTCTGCAGCCATTGTTCCGGAAATTGCCAGCTTTGCGCCACCATGCCCTGCGCCGCGAAATTGACGATGTAGTCCGGACGAAACGCGTCGCATAGGGCCAGGATGCTCTCCCAGTCGCGGTTGACGTCGAGCTGGCGGAATTGGAACGCGCTCCGCCGCGGATTCGAGCAATAGGGAAGAAAAACCTCGGGCGGCTGGGGCGAGCGGCTCACGCCCGCCACCTCCAGGCCCTCGGCCAGGGCGCGATCCACGAAATGCGCCCCGGAAAACGAATTGCTGCCGATCACGACGACGGCTTCACGACGCGCCACGATAGAATTATAGCGAAGTTGTCCGGCCTTGTCGACGCGCCCGCCTCGCCCCTCGCCTTGCGTGTTGCAAGAGAATAGAAATGTCCGGTCGTTGGGTTGAGAGAAGATGCCGTGCACAACTTCGGCGTGCGCAGCACGCCGAAGCCCGGCCCGCGAAGCGGGACGGAAGAACCGCTGTGCCCGGGCAACGCGGTTCTTCCGCCGGCCCCTGCGCGGCCGTATGCGCTGCCGGCGAAGCGCGCCCGCCTCGCCTCGCGTTGGCACGGCTCCCGCGATTTGATAGATTTGAATCAAGTGGACAAATTTGGCATCGACGGCCACAAGCTGCATCTCCACCCCGGCCGGGTGGAGGCCTGGCTGTCCGGCCGCGGCATCTATCCAATTTACGCGGAAATCGCCCTGGCGCGCGCGTGCAACCACCGCTGCGTTTTCTGTTCCATGGACTTCGTCGGCTATGCCCCGCTCTTCCTGGACGACGGCGTCCTGCGGGCGCGCCTGACCGAGTTGCGCCGGCTGGGCCTGAAAAGCGTCATGTACGCCGGGGAGGGCGAGCCCCTGCTTAACCGGCAGGCCGCGCGGATCATCCGGCACAGCCGCCGCGTCGGCCTCGACGTGGCCCTGACCACCAACGGGGTCCTGCTGCGGCCGGACCTGTGCCGCCGCATCCTGGCGGATCTCTCCTGGGTGAAGGTGAGCATAAACGCCGGGACCGCGGCGACCTATGCCCGCGTCCACCGCGCGAAGCCCGCGGATTTCGACGCCGTATTATCCAACCTGGCCTATGCGGCGCGCTACAAGAAAAGCCGGGGCCTGAAGACCGCCCTGGGCATGCAGATGGTGCTGCTCCCGGAAAACCGGCGCGAGGTCCTGGCCCTGGCCCGCCGGGCCAAGGCCGCGGGGATGGACTACCTGGTCGTCAAGCCCTACTCCCAGCATCCCCTGAGCCGGACCCGGCGTTTCCAGGACATCCGCTACGAGCGCGACTACGCCCTGGCCGAACGCCTCGAGCGTCTCAATGACGGCCGGTTTCACGTGGTTTTCCGCCGGGAAACCATGCGGCGCTGGGACGAGAAAGCCAAGGGGTACGGCCGGTGCTTGGGCCTGCCGTTCTGGACGTATATCGACGCGGCCGGCGACGTTTGGGGCTGCAGCCGTTTTCTCGGCGACAAGGATTTCTTGTACGGGAACATCCTGAAAAGCGGCTTCCGGGCGATCTGGGAAGGCCGGGCCCGCCGCCGCTCCTTGCGGCGCGAGGTCGAGCTGCGCCGCTGCAACTTCAATTGCCGTCTCGACGAGATCAACCGCTACCTCTGGCTGCTCAAGCATCCTCCGGAGCACGTCAACTTCATCTAAAGAGAGGATATCTTGCTCTGGATCCGGCTCGGCGCGCGAGGGCAGACCCTGCGGGTCTATCGCCTGCATTGGGCCGCGGGGAAAACCATCGGAAGGCTGCCCGCCTGGCTGCGTCCGGCGGCCCTGCTCTACCGCAATCTCCGGACGCTGGCCTCCTACTTTTTGGGCGCCTGGACCGCCGGCCGGCCGATTCTGGCGGGGCGGGAAATCCGCAAGGCCCTGCTGCTGGGCCTGGACTACGTGTACCTGGCGGATGTCCCGGGGGATATCGCCGAGTTCGGGACGGATACGGGAACCACCGCCGCGATCATCGCCGCCCGCATGAAGGAGTACGATGCCATGGCCGCGCGCGCGCCCCGGCACGACCGGAGATTCTCCGAGCGCCGCCTGCTGCTCTGGGACAGCTTCCGCGGCCTGCCGGCGGCGGCCTTGCCCGCCGACCTGGGGTCGCCTCACGTGGCGTCCGGCGTTTGGGGCGAGGGCGCCTGCCGCGGCTTGACCGAGGCGGAACTCGGACAAGTCTGCGCCAAATTCCTGCCTCGGGACCGTATCGCCATTCAGGCCGGCTGGTACAAAGACACCCTGCCGCGGCTCGCCGCCGGCACGCGGCTGGCCCTCCTGCACGTCGACTGCGATCTCTACGAATCGGCCAAGGAAATCCTGGAGCACGGGTTTTCGCGGGGCTGGATCCAGAACGGGGCCATCCTGCTCTTCGACGACTGGAACACCAACCGCGCCGAGCCCGGCTTCGGCGAGCGCCGGGCCTGGGACGAGGCCGTGCGGAGGTTCTCCATCCACTACAGCGATATGGGGAGCTACGGCTGGGGCGGGCGGAAATTCATCGTCCATCGGTATTCGTCCCCCGCATGAGCGCGCGGGCGCCTTGGCTGATCGTGGGTTCGGACGGCCTCCTGGGGCGCGCGCTGTGCGCGCGCCTGCGCGCGGGCGGCCGCGACGTTATCGCCACCTCCCGCAGGCCCGGGACCGGCGCGCCGTTCCTGGAATTGGGACGGGGGGTGGAGGGCTGGCGTCCTCCGCGGCCGGCGCGGGTCGCCCATCTGCTCTCCGCGCAGGCCTCGCTGGAGCTCTGCCGGCGCGATCCCGCCGGCACGCGGCTGGTCAATGTCGAGGCTGTCTGCGCCTTGGCCGAAAGCCTGCGCCGCCAGGGCTGCTTCGTGGTTTTGCCGTCGACCAACCTTGTTTTCGACGGAACGCGCGCCTTCGCGCGGCCGCAAGACCCGCCCCGGCCGGCGACCGAGTACGGCCGGCAGAAGGCGGAGGCGGAGCGGCGCCTATTGGCCCCGGGCGGCGGGGCCGCCGTGGTCCGGCTCGGCAAGGTCCTGGCGCCGGGACTCGCTCTTTGGAAAAGCTGGATCGAGGCCTTGCGTCGAGGTGAAGTCATCCGTCCGTTCCGGGATATGGTCATGGCTCCGGTGACCGCGGCCCTGGCCGCCGAGGTCCTGGAGCGGGTGGCGGAGGCGGGGCGCGCCGGCGTCTTCCAGTTCTGCGCGAGCCGGGACGTGACCTACGCCGAGGCGGCGCTGCGCCTGGCGCGGCGCCTGGGCGCCGATCCTCGTTTGGTGGAGCCGGTCTCGGCCCAGGCGGCGGGCTGGCGCGACGCGGTGGCCGCCCATGCGACCATGGACTGCTCCCGGCTGCGGGAAGAATTCGGAGTTTCGCCGCCCGATCCCGAGCAGGCCGTCGACGCCCTGGTTGAGCTATAATGTCAGCCTGGAGAGGTGGCCGAGCGGTTTAAGGCGGCGGTCTTGAAAATACAATAGCAATTTGTTTCTCTTGACTAAGTTTGGGCTCCCCGACGAGAAGAACGAGGGCCTCAAGAATGTTCACGAGTGCCCGCATTGACCAAAGTTGCTCCAAATGGACAGAAAGCGGAAAGGTTTAAAATTTGGAATTGAATGAATATTTGTCAACAATTTGATGGGATGTATATCATTTTGAATATTTCTAAAATAAATTACTATTGAAAAAAACAATAATATGTGTTATATATTCATTAGTCTAGAGATTCGTTTAAATATTCATAAAAATGAATATGCAAAATAAGCACGGGAATGAATTTGCATCTAAAATATCTTTATACCGGCAAAATAAGGAATTAACTCAATTAGAGTTAGCGCGTTTGGTAGGAACGAGCCAAGCCAATATTTCTCGCATCGAACATGGCGGAGTTGTTTCGTCTCGAACACAAGATCAAATTCTTAAGGTGCTTGGCTTGCATGAGCGGGGAAATAGTCTATCTAATACTTTCCTCATATACGCCAAACAAATTGATGGATGGAAATTCGCATCTTTTTATTTCCCCACTACTAAAGGCGGTGATAAGATCTGGATCAATGCGCGAAGACCAAAAATGGTTTTCCTGCACTGTGATGCCCCAGGGTCCGATATTAAATCCAACATTGTTGCAGACAATTCAGTCATCGCGATGGAAGCGGTGCTGGCGGCGATCCCCAATTCATATGTGACGCCCGAATCCATTTATTTTTCAATGGACGTGGCGATGAAGCATACTCGATTGTTATTGCAAAGCGAACTCAGCGCCAATATTTTGGTGGCGCAGAAAAATTCTGACAATATAAGATTGCTTAACGCGGGAATGCCCGAAGCTTATTTTTTTTCACAACGGGCTCGGCAAATCACCATGATGGGAAAGAATCGAACGCAGCCTATTGGCAATTACAATCAGCAATATCCTCTAGAGGCAGAGACCATCCTATTTGGAAAGGGGGATGTTTTGCTCATGGCTTCAGACGGTTTAATTGAGAATTATGAGCGAACGCTGGCTACTCGTTTTAACCTACAGTTCGAAGCCAGCGCACATGCTCTAAAAGGGGATGCTGAGGGCATCGCCACCAAATTTGCCAGAAATATTGAGGCGGCTCTCTCGAGCGGGAAGACGCTCAGCGACAATATTTCTCTTCTGGTAATTTCAAAATAGGACGTGGTGCCATGGGGAAACAATGGTTAATTTCTTATAACGAGCTTAAACACGAGCCATCCCTTGGGAAACTCTATAACGCGGAAAAATTCGCCGAGCTTAACAAACAATTGGCGGAGGTTGATGCACAATTCAATCATGATGCCATCAAGTCCGCTACCCGCATGCTTGTTGAAGAAGTAACTAATATCATCAGTCACAATAAATCATGGCAAGGGTGCCCGCTTCGCGTTCGTACGGATTATAAGGTGGAGGGGTTGGGTTTAAAAATGGAGATCAACTATTCGGGATTGGAGTATTTCGATCCCGAAGAACACCAGCTTACCACCGTTATTGGGTCCCGGAATGAATTTGAACTATGGTCCCGATCGGTGGAGCGCAAGGACGGATTTACGACCATTACGATTCGGGTGAGATTCAAACAGTAGAGGTTTTCATGTTCACTTTCCAAAAGACTAAATTTTCGAACAAGCGAGCGATCAATATCGGTTGTGAGGTTGGATTGGAGGGGGAGCTTGTTTACGGTTCGCCCCTATCCGATTTTGCCAGCGTTGAACGACTAGTAAAAGAACTTGAAACTCTCGCCATCTCGGACCTCATTGCGATTAATGTTTCCAAGCTGGATCGATGGGACTCTCTCGGCATCACTAAATTAATTGGTCCCATCATTAAGCTCAATAGAAAACTTGCTGAACGGGGACGACTGCCCGTTGTTATTGTTGGAGACAAATCCTCGGATAATTTTAGGGCGGTACGTGACAAATTTCCTAAAGAGAATAACACCGAAATCCTTCCCTGGTATGCATCGCTTCAGGCGTTCTTGAATTCAATAGAGAGATAGGCCCGACCTTTCGTCGTGTGGATCTCCTCAGCCCTGATTCTCGGGTGGTTTCGGTCCGAAGATCGGCGCCTCTGACTCCTATGCCGCCGTAGCGCAATGTATGTCTTGGGAATATGTTGTGCAATAAGGACGGGCGAAGCTGGACTGCGGTTGTTTCCCAAGCGGTTCCAAAGCGGACAGAGAACTCATCAAAATTCTTTCCGAAGGGGGCAAGCGGCGTGGTGGGTGTTCTCGAAAAGCGTTGGTGTTGAAATGGTATTATCAGGTTCTGGAGAGGTGGCCGAGCGGTTTAAGGCGGCGGTCTTGAAAACCGCTAGGGGTTAACGCCCCTCGGGGGTTCGAATCCCTCCCTCTCCGCCAGATTTTTCCGGGAAGGTCTCGCCCGCCGTCTCACCTGCCGATCTTGGACTCCGGCTCGGCCCACCAAGGCGTTTCGGCTCGGCGTTCTTCGGCTTTTTCGGAGGCCGCGGGCGGCGCATCCATGCGCACCGCGTACCAGGAGTGGGCGTCGTTCCAATAGCCGGTGAAAGATAGGTTGTCCGGGCAGAAGACGAACCGGCCGGTGCCGGGAGCCATGCCCGGTTCGGCCCAATTGAAGTCCAGGATCGTGCCGGTCAGGATGCCGTTCAACCTGCTCCTCCGATCGTCGTAATACTGCCCCGTAACCCGTCCGTCTTGCTGGCTTAGCCAGACCGGGCCCAAATTGCTCTGCCATCGGCCGGTGACTTCGATGGGGCCGGAGCCGGCGGCCGTGCACTGCGGCGCCGGCATGGCCGGCGCGGTTGGGGCCATCGCGCAGCCGGCGGTCCATAGGACGGAGGCAAGGGCCGCGGCGCCGCTGAGTCTGAAAACTTTCATGTCGGGTCTCCTGTGAAGCTGTCCCGCGATTATACAACGCTTCGCGGCTCCGGTGCCGATCGATCCGAGGGCCCAAGAAAAGGTGGGCCTTGACAGGGCAAGGATCGCCTGGTATACCTCTCGGGTCGCGCATTCTCGCTGCCCAGGAGAGAGCGCATGAAGACCTTGCTGCTTGTGCTGGCGGGCGCGGTCGCTATGGTCTTCGCGCGGGGCTGGATGAACCGCCCGCTGGACGGGACTTCCTGGGAGGTCAAAACCAGGGCCGACGCCGTCTTCGCGTTGGCCCGCCGCGACACGCTCATATTCAAGGATGGGCGCCTGACCAGCGCCCGCTGGGCCGGGGAGGGGTTCGCGCCCGGCAGATACGAGGCCTCGCGCGGGGCCGCGGATTGGGAAGCGGTCCTGCGCCAGGAGAGCAAGGGGACCGTGAGCTGGCAGGGCGTCGCGCGGGACGACCGGATGGAAGGGACCCTGCAGTGGACGGCCGAGGACGGCCGCACCCGCCGCTACCGGTTCAAGGGCGCGCGCAGGCTCTAGCCCGGGCTGGAGCGGCGGGGGCTTTTTCCAGGCAGGCTTCCGATATCCTAAACTAAGGGCGCATGGACAAGGGGCGTCTGGCCGCCGTCGCGGGCGCGACCGGATTCGTCGGCGGCGCCTTGCTCGCGCGCCTGGCCGCCTCGCGCCGGGTCGTGGGCCTGGCGCGAGTGCCGCCCCGCGGCACGCCCTACGAATGGCGCCGCTGCGACCTCTTTTCTCTGCTGCAGACGGAGGCCGCGCTGGAGGGGGTCGAGCAGGCCTTCTACCTGGTCCACTCCATGCTGCCCTCGGCGCATCTGACCCAGGGCGCCTTTCAGGACCTGGACCTGGTCTGCGCCGACAACTTCGCCCGCGCCGCGGCCAAGGCGGGCGTGCGCCAGATCGTCTACCTGGGCGGCCTCATCCCCGAAGCCGATGACCTTTCCCCGCATCTGCGCTCGCGTCTCGAGGTCGAGCAGGCCCTGGGTTCGCGCGGCGTCCCGGTCACGACCCTGCGCGCCGGCATCGTGATCGGGCCGGGCGGGTCCTCCTTCCGGATATTCCGCGCCCTGCTCGAACGCACGCCCTTGATCATCTGCCCGGCCTGGGCCGGATCGCTGACCCAGCCCGTGGCCCTCGACGACGTGCTGGCCCTGCTCTGCTATTGCGCGGAGCATCCCGCCCGGGGAAACCGCTCCTTCGACGTAGGCGCTCCGGACGTGATGAGCTACCGGGATCTCCTGCGGCGCACCGCCGCCGTCATCGGCCTCAAGCGCGTCTTCGTGGACGTTCCGATCCAGGGCACGGGGTTTTGCCGCCGTTGGCTGGCCCTGGTCAGCGGCGCGCCCATGGAGCTGGTCGCGCCCCTGCTCGAGAGCATCCGACATTCCATGGTCTGCCGCGGCCGCCTCCTGCAGCAGGACGCGGGGGTGCCCGGCATCCCGTTCGAGGTCGCGGTCAAGGCCGCCGTCTTCGGAGAGAGGGCTATGACCCGCCGCGGCGTCCGTCTGCCGCCCTTGCGGCCGCGGATGTGGGAGAGCCTCTACCGCTACGACGTGCGTTCGGTCCAGCGCATGCCCTTGCCGTCGGGCAAGAGCGCCCGCTGGGCGGCTCAAGAATACGCCCGCTGGCTGCCGCGGGTGTTCAGGTTTTTGCTGCGCGCCGAAGTGGACGCCGGACGCAACATCAGATTTTTCGCGCCGTTTTTCAGCCGGCCCCTGGTCGAATTCGAATTCGCCCACGACCGCGGCGACCTGCCGGACCGCCAGGTGTTTTACATCACGGGCGGCTGGCTCGCGCGGCCGGTCGCGCGCAGCTCGCGCCGGCCGCGCCTGGAGTTCCGCGAGGTTTTGGGCGGTTCCGCGCTCCTGGTCGCCGTGCACGATTACCGCCCCGCCTTGCCCTGGCCGATCTACAGCCTGACCCAGGCTTTCGTGCATCTATGGGCCATGAAGGGCTTCGCCGCGCACCTGGCCCGGCTGCGCGCCGCGGCGCCGCTCGGCTAGGCCTGCCGCAGCAGGCGCCGGGCCGCCTGTTGCAACTCCGGCAGCACCAGCGGCTTGGTCAGGAATTGCGCCTTGGTGTCCTCCATGAAATGCAGGACCTCGGCGTTGAGTATGTCTCCCGTCACGAATATAATCCGCGGGTTCGGGTTCTTGGCCTTCAAGGCCTGGTAAACATCGCTGCCCTTGGCCGTTCCCATCTGGAAGTCGCTGATCACCAGGTGGTAGCCGCGCTCCCGCGCCAGCCGCACCGCCTCGGTCCCCGTTGTCGCCACGTCCACTTCGTCGCCGTCCTCGCGCAGCGTCCGGGCGATGGCCGCCGCCTGGTCCGGTTCGTCGTCGGCCACGAGAATCCTGCGTCCCGGGACCGCCGCCAGCAGGACTTGCGGCGGCGGCGCATCCGTCGCCGCGAGCTCCTCCGCGGCCGGCAAGGGCAAGGCTAGCTCGAAAGTGGTGCCGTCGCCGGACTTGGTCGTGAAATCTATCGAGCCGCCATGAGCGACGGCTATCTGGCGGCAGATGGCCAAGCCGAGTCCCGTGCCGCGGCCGACGGGCTTAGTGGTGAAGAAGGTCTGGAATATCCGGCCGCGGACCTCCTCCGGGATGCCGCAACCCGTGTCCGTCACGCTGACATGCGCGCGGTCCCCCTGCCGCCAGGTGCGCAGGACGATATTTTTCCGGGGCGACTCTTCCATGGCGTCGCAGGCGTTGTTGATGAGGTTGACCAGGACTTGCGAGAGCTGCTGGAAGTCTCCGATGATATCCGGCAGCTCCGGGGCCAGGTCCGCGCACAACGAGACGCCCGCCTTCTTGACCAGGCGGTATTCGAGCAGTTCCAGGGCGCAGCGCGCCACTTCGTTGAGGTTCGTCCGGCCCCGCTCCAAGCGGCTGCGGTGCGCGAAATTCAGGAGGTTCTTGACCACCTTCTCGCAGCGCTTGGCGTGCTTGTGCGCGGTGGCCAGGTCGGCCCGAATTTGGGGAGGGCAGTCCTGGGCCATGGCCATCTCGCTGTAGTTGCACATCATGCCCAAAGGATTGTTGAGCTCGTGCGCCACGATGGAGACCAACTGGCCGACCGCCGAGAGCTTCTCGGCCTGGATGAGCTGGCCTTGCAGCTCGGCGTTGGTCCGCAGGTTGGACTCCAGATTGCCGGCCATTTCGTTGAACGCGGCGGACAGCCCGCCCAGTTCGTCGCCGCCGACCTTCGCGATTCGGTGGGACAAGTCGCCGCGGCCGATGGCGCGGGCGGCCTCGGCCAGAGTCGCCACCGGACGCGTAATGGAATGGACCAGCCAGCGCAGTATGGCCACCAGGACGAGAAAGCCCAGGCAGGCCGCCAGTATCGCGGCGTTGCGGATCGTTTGCAAGGGACCCAGGAATTCCTTCAGGGGCGCTTCCACCGCCAGGGTCCAAGGCAGCTCCTTGATCGGCTGCCGCGAGGTCACCAAGGAGCCCGCCGGGCGGGCGGATATTCCGTCCAACTCCCCATCGGCGGCGCGGATCCAGGCCCGGCCCGTCTTGCCCACGACCAAGTTCCGGAGCAGGTGGCGGATCTGCGCGAGATCGTAGCCTAGGATGAACACGCCGCGGAAACGTCCCAGTTCGTCGAAGATCGGCTTGGCGTAGTAGACCGCGGACGCGCCGTCGGGCAGGACCTCCGTTCCGGAGACCGCCCACTGGCCCGGGGGCAGCCGCCGGACCTTTTGAAAGATATCCGGCACCGGGCCGGCCTGGCCGGCATGGTCGCGTTCGATGACGCTGATCGGGCGGCCGGAGGGGTCGACATAGAGGATGCGGGCGTAGACCTCGGCGCGCCGGGAGAAGCGCAGGAGATGCTTCTCCAGCTCCCGCCGGTAGGTCTCGGCTTCGTCCCAGAGCTGGAAGTCGATGTTGTTGTAGTAATCCGCGAACAAGGGGCTCTCCGCGAGCGTGAAGAGGTCCTCGCGGCGCTGGCGCAGGAGATCGTCCACGTTGGCCGCGGCGTGCTTGGCGGATTCGTCCACCGCCGTGCGCACTGTATCGAGCATTTCCCGGCGGGCGAGGAGGTACTGCATGAGCACGATGCCCATGATGCCCAGAGCCACGGCGGGCAGGATGGCCAGGAGCAGGCGCCAGCGGATGGTGTGGGGCCAGCGGGCCAATCCGCCGGCGGCCGGGGCGTCGTCGCGATCGCGGTTCACGTGCTCAGGTGGACATAGTGTAGCCGCCGCCGGCGATCGTGTCAATGTCACGGGGTCCCCGCGGCGGCGGTCAGAAATGATGGATGAGCTGCAGCGTGGTCTGCGCCCCCGCGAAGCGGTTGCGTACGCCGAATTCCCGCTGATAGGTCAGCGCGGCCGCCAGGCCCGGGCCGGCGTAGGCCAGGACCGGGCCCAGGGCAAAGGCCCGCTCCCGGCTGCGGGCTTGGACGACGCCGCCCACCTTGTCGTCGGCCAGCTGTTGGAGCGC
>JAQUMZ010000040.1 GCA_028717865.1 Elusimicrobiota bacterium
TTCCGATCTGGTCTGGCCGCCAGCCGGGCCGCCGCGGCGGGAAGCGGCGCTGGAAGCGCCAGCAGGGCCGCGGCCGCGCAACGCAGCTTGCCTTTCACCGCCACATCCGCTCCAGGCCGAACGGCCAACTCCATCCGCCGCGGTCCTCGATGCCTTCCCGTCGCTGCCTTTCCTCTATAATTTCCGCGACGCTGCTCAGGACCCGGGAACGCCAGTCCGCCGGCGCGCCGCCCAGCCGGAACAGCCCCCGGGCGGTGCCGTAGAAGACGCCCTCGGCGTCCGCCACGAGGGCCGTGACGCCCGGCGCCGAGGCCAGCCGCAGCCAGCCGTCGCCGCGGGCCTCCAGTATCCCCGCGTCGTCGGCGGCGAAACGCCGGCCGGAGAACTCTACGACCAAGCGCAGCGGGCCCTTGATGTCGCCCTCTTGCGGCGTCCAGCGGCCGTCCCGGCCGCGCCGCAGCACCCCGCGCCGCGCGCGCACGTACAAATCGTCCCCGCACGCGGCCCGCTCCCTCTCCGCCAACGGGAATAGGCTCTTCCAAACGCCGCCCTCGCGCTCGATCAGTTCCGCGTCGTCCCTGACGGCATAGAGCCGGCCCCCGTGCGCGAAGGCGTCGGACACCCCGTCCAGCAAGAGCCGGGGCTCGGCCAGCGGATCATGGTCGAGGCCCCAGCCGAACAGCCGCTTGCCGTCCCAGCCCAGGATACGGCCGCCGTGCGCGAATACCTTGGCGAAATTGTATCCCCCGCTCCGTGTCGGCAGCATCCGGACCCACCTGCCGGCCTCGAGCCGGAACGAACCTTCCTGGCTGAAGGCATAGACGCGGCCCGCGATCTCATCCACCGCGAACACGTTCCACAGGCCGTCCTTCATCTTCCGCCAGCCCAGCCCCGGCGCGCGCTGATAGAAGGCGAACACCCCCCCGGCGAGATACCTCATCCCCGCGAAGGGGCCCCAGGTCTTGAAGGAACGCACCGCCGTTTCCAGCATCGCGCGCGCGGCGCCACCCTTGACCAAGTACACGAAATTCCCATCTCCGGCGAAGAGCCCCTCCGGACCGGCCTGGACGCCGTGTTCGGCCCGGATGCCCGGATGCACCAGGCGCCAGGCGCTCCCGAAGCGGACATAAAGCCCCGCCGCGGTGAAGGCGTAGGTCCGTCCCCGCGCCAGCACCAGCTTGTCCACGGCCGCGGGCAAGGCGGTACCGAGCGCGAAGAGCTGCCGCACCGACTCTTTTTGCGTCCGGGGCAAACGGGCCGTCTCGGCGAAGGCCTCGGCCATGACCTCGGCCAGGTCCCGCGTCGGGTCCTCGCGCAGCTTGGCGGCTGCGGCCGACGCCCATGCGCGCGTCCTGGCCGCGGGCAAGGCGATGCCGGTTTCCTCCTCGGTCCAACGCCGTAGTCGCGGCCAGACGTCCGCGGCCTCGGGAGGCTGGGCCGCGTCCGAGAATCGTTTCCGCACCCCGCCCAGCCAGCGGCCCAGGCCCGTGAAGAGAGGCTTCTCGTCCTCGCCCACGATGTCGCCGTTTTCTACGGCGGCGCGGTACGGCGCCGGCAATGCGGCCGGCTTCCGTTGGATGTTTTTTATCTCGTCACCCAAGCTTCCCAGCAACGCTTCCCGCCAATGCGCGGACAGCCCCTCGGGCTCGAAGCCGAAGCGCAAGGCGCCGACGCTGGAATGGGCCGACTTGACATAGACGCCCCGATCGTCGACGGCCAGGCTCTCCGGCACGATTTGGGCCAACAATCGCCACGAATCTCCGGAAACCTCGAAAACCCCGTCGTTGAGGGCTAAATAGCGCCTGCCCCCGCGCTCGACGGCATCAACGAAATAGTCCCGGGCCTTGCCGGGCGGGGCCTCCTGCCGCATCCAGACCCCGGCCCGGATCCGATAAGGGCCTTCGTCGGTCTGGATGTAGAGGTCGGCCCCGGCCTTGAGCCAAACCCGCCCTCGTTGCCACACGAAGCGGTGCATACCGGCGATGCGCCGCGCCGTTGCATCCGCAATCTCATACCACGCCCCGGCGCTATCCTCGGGCGACTCGCGGGCCGCCGCGTAGAGCGCGCCCCCATGCGCGACGGCCTGTCTGACGTCGGCGTCGATCACCGTCCGATACGCCCGCCCCCCCTCCAGGAGCTCGAGCAGTTCCTGCCTTCCATTTCCCGGATAAGCCAAGGCATAAAGGCGGCCGCCGACCGCGAAAAGCTCGCTTACGTGCATGCCCGCCAGGCCGGCCAGGCCCCAGCGCCCGCCTTCCAGGCGATAAAGCCCGTCTTTCATGGCCAGGTAGGTCGAGCCTTTCCAGCGCGCCGCGTCCCCGGGGCCGAAACCCACCGCGGGCAGAGCCTTCCACCCGGATGCTGAGAACTGGTGAAGTTCCGTGTAGCGGTTCGACAGGACGGCCGGACCGCCTTCCTTTTCGAGCAGGTTGAAGCCATGATTGAACCGGCCCGCGATCACGGGGGTCAGGGTTTCGCCGTCCAACTCGTAAAGCTCGTCCGCGCGGCAGGCCAGGAGCTTGCCGCCGGGGCCGGGCCGATCGCTCACCTGCACGATGCCCGAGGCGATGAGCTTCCAGCCCCGCCCTTGCCGCACGTGAAGGTTGCCGCCCTCGAAGGCGTACACCCGCCCGCCGCCCGCGATGAACCGGTCTATGCGCATGGGCCAGCGCAGGCGTCCGTCGCCCCCGGCCAAGGCCGAGCGAAGCTGCTCGCGCTGCGCGGCGGACAAGCCCTGCTCGGCCGCCAACGCCTCGGCCAACGCCTCCTCCCAAGGCCGGCCGGGATCGTTTCTCAGCATGTCCCGGGCCCGGGCTGCCCATGGTCCGGTCCGGCCGGGCTTGAGCTCGAAGTCCAGTTCGCCGGCCAGCCATTGTTCCAGGACCGCCCAAGAGAATCCGGAATCGCCCGTATCGACCGGATCGGCGGCCCCGATCGAATTGTCGAAAAGCCGGGTCAGGGCCGCGGTTTCGCCTTCGGGTCCAAGGCGTTCGCCGCCGGCCGCCCGGATGAGCGCGGCGGACGGCCCCGGAGCGGCCGGCGGCGGCAAGGCCGCAGCGGGCGCGGCCGCGGGCATGAGCGGCGCGGCGACCTCGGGAAACGCGCCGCGCGACGGCCGGAACACGGCCGGCGACGCCGTTTTCAGAGCGGGCGGCGACGGCAGGGCGGCCGCCGCGCGGGCGGGGCCGGACAATTTCGCCGCCGCGGCGCGGGCTGGCCGGCCGCAAACCAAAGCCGCCAAGACCGCCGCGATCGGCACGGCGCTGTTTAAGAATAATCTCATCCTGTCACTGAGAAGAATAAACGGGGATTGGACGGACCTCCAGGGAATTAAGCCCTAGCCGCAGGAGGCCTAAGGCCTAGGACAAAAAGGGGCTTAACGGCTTATGCCGTCCGAATTTCCTAGAATTCACCGATGCCTTCTCCGTTTCGCGCGGGAGCGGCGCTTTGCCTGCTGTCGGCGGGCTGCGGCCCGGCCTGGCGGCGCCCTCTCCCGGCGCCCATCCCCGAAAGCACGCGCCAGCTCGTCGTAGCCGTGGCCCCCGAGGCCAAGGGCCCCCGCGGCGTGGTTCGCTTGTTTTCCCGCGCGGGAAACGGCTGGAGGCCGGAAAGCGGGCCCTGGCCGGCGGCCCTGGGCGAGCGGGGGGTCGCCTGGGGCATCGGACAGCACCCGCCCCAAGGCCGGCCCCGGAAGCGCGAGGGCGATCTGCGCTCCCCGGCCGGACGCTTCAGGATCGGAACGATATACGGCAATTTCCCGGAGTTGCCCGCGGGCGCCAAAGGCTGGCCCTACGTACAAAAGACGGAACGCGACGCCTGGATCGACGATCCGAAACTGCCCGGCTACAACCATTTCGTCCGCGTTCCGGAAGGCCGGCCGCTGCCGGACTGGTTCGCGAGCCAGAAGATGAGCCTGGATACCCCCGTCCTGGAATGGCTGGTCCACATCGAGCACAATTACCCCGACGCGATTCCAGGAAGGGGCAGCGCGCTGTTCATGCACAAGTGGCACGGCGAAAACGATGCCACCTCCGGCTGCGTGGCGCTGCCTCCGGAAAAGCTGGAGGAGCTCATGCGCTGGCTCGATCCCGTGCGGAAGGCCCAGTTGGTCCTGCTTTCCCGCAAGGACTACCGCCGCCTGTGGCGGGCCTGGGACCTTCCCGCTCCCGACGTCCTCGAAATTCCGGACCCGTAGCCGTTGGCGGGCGGGCTGGGCCATATGCTAAAAATAGGCGGATTCCATGTTAACCTTGGGGCTCCTGCTCGCGCTGCTGCTGGCGCTGATCGGGCTCGTGGCCGGCCTCGCGGCCATGCACAACGCGTTGGTATCGGAGCAGCGCGAGCTTCGGCGCTCCTGGGGGGAGATCGACTCGCTGTTCAAGCGGCGCCAGGACGAGATTCCCAGGCTCCTTAAGGCCTGCGAGGGCTTCACCCAGCGCGAGCACGACGTTTTCGTGCGCCTTCTGGATTTGCGCGGCCGCGCCCAAGCCGCCCCGACCATCGCGGCGAAGGCGGCGATCGAGGAGGAGCTCTTGGCCTTGCTGGGCTCGATCTTCGCCTTGGCCGACAATCTGCCGGAGCTCAAGAACCGGGAAGCCTTCCGGCAGTCCCAGGACCGCCTCCGGGAGTTCGCGGCCCAGATCGCGCGGCGCCGCGACGCGTATAACGCCGGCGTCCTGCGGTTCAACCTCAAGATACAAACCCCGCCGCATTCCTTCGTCGCCAATTTCGCGTCCATGGCGCCCCATGAGCCGTTCAAGGCGGCCGGAACGGACTTGTGCGACGCCTAGGCCTTCCGGCAAACCTCGCGTAGATCGTTCGGCCCTCTGAAGGCTGCGCCGACGCCGGCCACGCGGCATCCTCCCGGACTATTGAAGCCGCGCGGCGCGGCTGTTAATCTGATAAGGCACCATGGAACCGCGCGCCGCGAGGCAGCCCGCGAACAAGCTTCTCCTGGCCGTGGACGATTCCGACGGCTCGCGCCAGGCCGTGCGCTGGGTCGTCAGGAATTTCGGCCGCGCGCCCGATCTGCGCGTCACGCTGCTCCACGTCCTGCCGGAGATTCCGTCCCGCTTCTGGGACGACGGGCATATCCTTTCCAGACGGGAAAGCGCCGCGCGCAAGGCCGTGGTCGCGCGCTGGGAGGAGAAGGGCCGGGTCCGCGTCGCCGCCTGCCTGCGCTGGGCGGCCGCGCGGCTGACGACGGCGGGCGTGGCGCCGGAGTGCGTCGAGTCCAAGACCGCCACCACCGAACGCCACAACGTCGCGGACGCCGTCCTGGAGGAGGCGCGCCGGGGCGGCTACCGCACCCTGGTTCTGGGACGCAACTGCGGCCACCACCGGGCCCTGCACGCCGTCCTGGGCAGCGTCGCCGAGACCGTGGTCAACCGCGCCGCGGACCTGGCCGTATGCGTCGTCGAATGACTTGGCCCGGATGCCGCGGTCAGGGAATCGCCACGCTGGTCTCGGCCAAGTCCCCGGAACGGTCGCTCGCCACCCGGTGGGTGGCCAGTATGCGGGGGCCGGCCTCGGCGGCTTTGGCCGCGTCCAGCACGATCCTGCCGCCGAAGTCGGTCAGCGGGTCGGTGCGGATCACCTGAAAGGCGCCTTCGGGGTGGGCGAAGGCCTCGGGCAGGTCCTGGAGCCGCTTGATCTTGCGGCCGTTGACCGAATCGACGAGAATGCTGCGGAACTCGTGGTAACCCTCGTTGACCCGGTCCGGCAGGACGTAGGCCAGCGCCACAGCCTCCTGGCGCTCGGCCGAGGGCAGGACGTACTCCTGGAGGCTGCGCAGGCTGGTGGGCATGTCCGCCCGGTTCCACAGGCCCGCGTAATTGCGGGTAACCGGAGTGAAGACCAGGCCGGCGTAGATGAAATAGCTGGGCCGGACGTCGTAGAGCGGCCCGTCGACGATGTCCCGGCAGTGGGACAGGGGCACCAGGACGCGCTCGCGCCGGCCGGCGCGCAAGACGTCGAAGGGCACCTGGTCGCCGACCTGATGCATGGTGATGAGATGAGTCAAGGACAGCCGCTTGTCCTGGTCGAAGAGATAGGTGCCGTTGTTGGAGATGTCCACGCCGTCGACGGCGAGCAGGACGTCCCCCTCCTGGATGCGCCCCCAGGCGGCCGAGCCGTAGACGATCTTGTTGATCAGAACCCCCTCCTGGCCGGGGCGCATCTTGTAGTAGGCGCGCAAGGCGTCGTTTTCCATGTTCTCCCAAAGCAAGCCGGCCTCGGGGATGCGGTCGTAGCGGCCGTCGGAGACGTCCTTGAGGAAGCGCTGGATGAGGGGAACGGGGACGCCGTAACCAGTGTTCTCGACCCCCCCGCCGCTGAAGGACTGGAAGGAAATCCCGACCAGCTTGCCGTCCTTGATCATGGGGCCGCCGCTATTGCCCGGATTGATGGCCGCGTCGGTCTGCAGGGCAAGCAGGCGGCGCGAGGAATGGGTGTACTCGACGACCTCGATGCGCGAGATGACGCCCTCGGTTATGGAGAGCTCGTCGCCCCCGGCCGGGAAGCCGTAGGCGGCGACCTTGTCGCGCTGGCGCGGGAGTTCGCCGAACACGATGGGACGCGAGCCCTTGAAGAACGCGGGGTCGCGGACCTTGAGCGTGGCCAGCTCGCCGTCGTGGGCGACGAACTCGACGGTCGCGTCGTATTTCTTGGAGTCGCCCGCGCGGCGCACCTGCACGTAGGTGCTGTCGCTGACCACATGGGCGTTGGTCAGTATGCGCGAACCCGAGATGATGACCCCGGAGCCCGAGAGACTCTCCTGGGCGTTGGACTGCCATGGCTGGTAAAAATCCGGCCTCTGCGTCATGGTGAAAATCTTCACCACGCTGTCGCGAATAGGGTCCTCCGCCGCCCGGACGGGCCCGGCCGCCGCCAGCAGGAGCGCAAGCGTGGGAATTAGGACGCGCGTTTTGCCCATGGAGTAACCTCCGTAATTTCGATTATTCTAGGAAATCACGAAGGTCCCCGCATCCCCGCCCCGGTGCACAACGGTGCCAGGCACTGCATTATGCATTGCCGTGCGATTTACGAGGGGAGCCAAGGATCGGCCGCGACAAGAAACGTGACCGCGACCACGAAAGCGTTGAATTCGGCCAGGGCCCGCTTTGGACAGACGCCTGCGCCCAGCAGCACGGCCGCACGCGCCGTCAGCCAGATCGCAGCCAGCAGCAGGGCGGCGGCGCCCATGGCCGAGTTCGTGACCCCGAAAAGAGGCAGCAAAACCGCGGCCATCCCGCTCGACGCCATCCAAACGGAAATCACGCGCTCGGAACCCACGGCTCCCAGGGCGGAGCGCAGGTTGGGCAGGCCGGCGATTTGAAGGTCATTCCCATGTCCGGCGGCCAGGAGCCAGAAGTGCGGCGCCTGCCATAGGAAGAAGAAGAGACATAACGCCGACAATGCGGGCTCATCCAGGCCGCGGCCGGCCGAAACCCAGCCGATGGCCGGCAAAACCGCGCCAACCAGGGCGCCCGGCACGGCCGCGAAAGCCGTCATCCGCTTTAGGCGCGTATAGACGCAATCGTACCATAGCGCCGCCCCCGCGCCCAACACCGCGGCCCCAGTGCCCGCGCCCCAAAACAGCATGAGCAGGCCGATGCCGATCAGGACCGCCGCCAACCGCAAGGCCGTCCGCGGCGAAAGCCGCCCTGCGGGCAGGGGCCGACCGCGGGTGCGCGGCAACAGTCCGTCGATGTCCCGCTCCCGGTATTCATTCAGAGCGCAGGCCCCGCAAGACAGCAGGAAGACTCCCAAGACCAATGGGACTGTCGCACGGCTCCATCCTCCCCGCGCGCAAACGTAAACGGCTCCCGCGGAAAACGCCGCCGCGGCCGATATCCTGGGCTTGCACAGCGCGACCAGCGGCGCCACTTACAGCCCCTTGAGCCCGCGAACTATCGAATCAAGCTCGCGCTCGGAAAGGCGGGCGGGGGGCATGACCGGAGGATAGCCCTCGACCTGGACGGCCTGCGGGTCGGATAGCTTGCGCCTGAGGAAATCCTCGTCTACCGTGACCTGGCTCCGCCCCCCCGGGCCCATAACGGTCTGCCGGCTGCCGTAGAGTCCCTTGAAGGTGGGGCCCACGGACGGGCTGCCGTCGAGCGAATGGCAGGCCAGACATTCCTTGGCGCGCAGAAGCCCGGCCAGACCGCGCTCGGCCGCGGGCACTCGCGCCGAGACCGGCTGGAGTTTGGGGACCGGCTCGTCCGAGAAATACCAACGCTTGAAGTCCGCCTCCGGGATGACGTGCACCTTCGAGAGCATGCGCGAATGCCCCACCCCGCAGATCACGGTGCACTGGATATCAAAATCTCCCAGCAGCCAGGGCGTGAACCATACGTAGTTGGCCCGGCCCGGGATCACGTCCACCTTGACCCGCATGGCCGGGACGAAGAAGCCGTGTATGACGTCCAGCGTGTGGGTCACCAGCTTGACCGGCCGGCCCAGGGCCACGTAAAGCTCGGGGGTCTGCTTGCCGTTGGGATACTCGAAGCTCCACGCCCATTGCCGGCCCGTGACGTTGATCACCATGGCGTCCTGGGGCACGTCGCGCAGGTAGCGGAAGTTGGTCCAGCCGAAATAGAAAACGGCCAAAAACAGCGCCAACGGAAACACCGTCCAGGCTATCTCCAGCGCCGTGTTGGCCTCCACGTCCACGGGCTCGGGGTTGCGCGAGCGCCGGTAGCGCACGCAGAAATAGACGATAAAGAAGACCACGACCATGAGCAGCGCCGCGCAGACCGCCACCGAGGCCAGGAAAAGGCGGTCCGTCTTTACGCTTAGGCTGGAGGCTTGGAGCAGGAAGGGCATGGCCGCCTCAGCGAAACGGGATATCCGAGAACAGCAGGGCCAAAAATATCACGAGGATGGCCAGGGCCGCGAACACCATGGTCCGAAGCAATACCCGTTCGTAGCGCAGGTGCATGAAAACATACAAGACCAGCCCGGCCTTGAAGGGCGATATGGTCAGCAGACCCAGCACGGCCAGCCGCTGGGACAAGCGGCTGAGGCCCCAGAGGGCCAGCGTCAGCAGCAGCAGCGCCATCCAGACCAGGGCCAGCGTCCGGTAAGGGATGACGTGTGCTTGTTCGTTTCCCATCAGGCCGCCAGGTAAAACAAAGGCAGCAGGAATATCCAGATGATGTCGACCAAGTGCCAGTAGAGCGCCGAGTTCTCCAGCGCGATGAAATGGTCCGGACGGGCGCGGCCGGACCCGAGCCAGAACCACAGCACCGAAAGCAGGGCCATGCCCGCCAGGACGTGCAGCCCATGCAGACCCGTCATGAGGTAGTAAAGCCCCGCGAACAAGGCCCGTCCCGGCGGGGCGCCCTTGAGCGCCGGGCCGTTGGGATAGAAGCCGTGCCGGAAATGCGCGGCCCACTCGAAGCCCTTCACGGCCAGGAAAACGGCGCCGCAGAGCACGGTCAGGGCGGTCAGGTTCCTGGCCGCCCGCCGGCGCCCGCCCTGCAGGGCGCTCAGCGCCGAGGCGATGAAGAGGCTCCCGGTCAGCAGGACCATGGTGTTAGCCACGCCCAGGCCCGCGTCGAGCTCGCGGCTCGCCGCGTGGAACTGCTCCGGATTGAGCACCCGCGAGCCGCCGTAGAGCATGAACAGGGCGCCGAAAAGCATGAACTCGGTGAACAGGAACAGCCACATCCCGAGCTTGGCGCCCTCGTAGTCGAATTCGGCGGCCTCGCTCATGCCCGCCTCCCCGGATTGAACTCGTAGGGGCCCGACGTGATCACGGGCCGCTCCTTGAAGTTCTCCTTGGGCGGGGGCGAGGCGGTCTTCCACTCCAGCGTCATCCCGCCCCAGGGATTGTCGGGCGCCCGGGCCCCCTTGAAAAGCGCCCAAACCAGGTCTCCCGCCAGGATCAGTATCCCGCTGACCATGGTGAAGGCTCCCGCCGAGGCCAGAAGCTGCGCCGTGTCGTACTGGGGCAGGTGGGCGTAATAGCGGCGGGGCATGCCCATGGTGCCCAGGACCAGGAACGTAAAGTAGAAGACGTTGAAGCCGACGAACATCAGGGCCCAGGCCCAATACGCGGGCTTGGGGTTGTACATGCGGCCGAACATCTTCGGGAACCAGTAGAGCAGCGCGGCGAAGAACCCGAAACCGGTCCCGCCGAACATCACGTAATGGAAGTGGCCCACGACCCAATAGGTGTCGTGCAGGAACACGTTGACGGCCAGGGCCCCCTGGATGATCCCGGTTATCCCTCCTATGGCGAAGAGGAATACGAAGCTCAGCGCGTAGAGCAAGGCGGGCGTCAGCTCGATGGAGCCCTTGTAGAGGGTCGCGGTCCAGTTGAAGATCTTGATCGCGCTGGGCACCGCCACGATCATGGTCAGCAGGGAGAATATCATGTCGGCCAGCTCCGCCATGCCGCTGGTGAACATGTGGTGGCCCCAGACCAGCGAGCCGAAGAAGGCGATGCCCAGGGAGGAGTAGGCGATGGCCTTGTATCCGTAGACGTTTTTGTGACAGAAGGTGGGGATGACCTCGGTGACGGCCCCCATGGCGGGTATGATCATGATGTAGACCGCGGGATGCGAGTAGGTCCAGAACAGATGCTGGTACATCAGGGGATCGCCCCCCTTGGCGGGATCGAAAAGCCCCACGTTGAAGAAGCGCTCTAGTATGACCAGGATCATGGTGATGCCGATGACCGGGGTGACCAACACCTGTATCCAGG
Source organism: Elusimicrobiota bacterium (assembly GCA_028717865.1). Classification (GTDB taxonomy): domain Bacteria; phylum Elusimicrobiota; class Elusimicrobia; order UBA1565; family UBA9628; genus UBA9628. Next base: position 10,712 of record JAQUMZ010000040.1, read on the forward strand.
CGGTCGCGTAGCTGGCCCAGACGAAAAGCGGCATGCGGTGGAAGCTCATGCCCGGGGCCCGCAGACGATGGGTCGTCACTATGAAATTGAGCCCGGTCAATATTGAGGACAGCCCCAGGACGAACACGGAGAACACCGCCAGGGAAACGTCGGTGCCGGTGCGCACGCTGAAGGGCACGTAGAAAGTCCAGCCCGTGTCCGCGGCCCCGCCGCGGGTGACGATGGAGAACAGGGCCAGGGCGCAGCCCGCGGCGAAGAGATAGACCGAGAGCAGGTTGACGCGCGGAAAGGCCACGTCGCGCGCTCCGATGAGGATGGGCAGGAAGAAATTCCCGAAGACCGTGGCCAGGCCGGGGATCACGAACATGAAGATCATGACCACGCCGTGCAGGGTGAAGAGCTCGTTGTAGGTCTGGGCCGAGATCAGGAAATCCCCCCCGTGGAGATGCTTGATGCGCATGGTCACGCCCAGGCTCATCGCGGCCAGGAACAGCGGCGCGATCAGGGATAGGTACATCAAGGCGATGCGTTTGTGGTCCGTGGTCGTCAGCCAGGCCTTCCAAGCCGGCGCGCCCTCGTTGTCCAAATAGCTCAACCCTTCCTCCGCTTGAAAATGGATATGCCGAGCACCAACGCGATGATCGCCAGAAACGCCGCGCCCAACAACCGGTTTAGGCTCAGGACCTTGCCGTGCCCGGCCGGATCGTCAACGTAGCAGAAAGCCGGGAATTTGGCCACGGACGGACGGGCTTTGTCCTGGGCCGCCTCCTCGAGCGCCAA
>JAQUMZ010000041.1 GCA_028717865.1 Elusimicrobiota bacterium
GCGGTTACGAGCAGCACCGGGACGCAGTCCCGGGAGGCGCAAGCCAATCCGGTCAGGGCGTTGGTGGCGCCCGGCCCGGTGGTCGTGCAGCACACACCCAGATTGCCGCGCACCCGCGCGTAGCCGTCGGCCATGAAAGCCGCGCCTTCCTCGTGCTTGGCCAGGATGGGCCGGATGCGGCGCGAGGCGTACATGGCTTCGTAGAGCGGCATGAGCGGTCCGCCCGGGATGCCGAAGACGTGGGTCACGCCCTCGTTCTCGAGGTAGGCGACCAAGGTCTCGACGACCGTGCGCGATCGTGCGGCCGCGTCCTGCAAGAAGTCTCCTCCGGCTTCAGCCGGCGCTGCTGGTTTGCGATTGCGCGATGTCCATGCCCAGCAATTGCATGGATTTGGCCACCAAGGCCGGCAAGTCCAATGGTTTGGCGAAGAAAGCGTCGATGCGATAATCGCGCAGGGACCGTTCGTCAAAGTTGCGGTTGCCGCTGATGCCGACGATCTTGATGGCCTGAGTCTCGGGCTTTGATTTTAAAATCCGGCAGACTTGGCATCCGTCTATCTTGGGCAAAACGATATCGAGCACGACCAGGTGGGGATGCCACTCTCCTATCTTTATGAGCGCTTCGATCCCCGTATGGCACAGCTTGGTTATGAAAATCCCCGCATGGCGTTGGAAAGCGCGTTCTACCACGAAGCAGGTGTCTTCCTCGTCGTCGACGATGAGAATCTTTTTCTCCTGGGCCAATTCGGGCGGAAGGGGGATCTTGAGTCGCGTGAGAAAATTAACCAATTCGGCGCGCGTTACCCGATGGTGCCCGCCGGCGGTCAGAAAGGACTTGAGTTTCCCTTCATTGATCCAGTTAATCACCGTCGAAGGATAGACGGAGCACATTTTTGCGATCTTGTGCGTCGTGAATGTGGCGTTGGCTGTCACTATGATTAAGACGTATTGTCTGTTTGCTGCGTTTGGATAAATTATTATATTATCTGTTTTCTGTCAACACATATGCGCCGCTATCGAGTGCTCATTGTCGAGGATGAAGACGAAATGGGGCGTTTCTACAGCTGGTTTTTCGGACGACATGCCGGCGAATTCTCCTGCCGTCTGGCGCAGGACGGCGATCGGGCCTTGACCGTTTTATCCGAAGAGAACATAGATTTTGTCGTACTGGATTGGATACTTCCCGGCCTGTCGGGTTCGGCCGTGCTTAAGGCTTTGCGCGGCCATCCTAAAACCCAGGGCGCCGGGGTCCTGGTTGTCACTGGAGTGGCGGCGCCCAGGGATGCCGCCGACATCCTGGAAGCCGGCGCGGACGATTATTTAGCCAAGCCATTCGACGAGCGGGTTCTTTTGGCCAGGCTGCACAGCTTGCGGCGGCGTTTGGAGCGGGCCGCGGCCGGGGGCAAGTTTCATGAATTACCGGGCATGATTTGGGATTCTGCCGCGGGCCGTTTGCTCATAGACGGGCACAACGCGCATTTGACGCCTAAAGAAGCCGATTTGCTGCGGATATTCCTAGAGCGTCCGAACATGATCCATTATCACAGGTTCCTCTGGGACTCGATATGGGGTTATGAGTCGGAAGGGTGGGAACATATCGTAGTCAGCGCGGTCTGCGCGTTGCGCAGGAAGCTTGGGGTCAAATTAGGCGTCCGGCTGGAAAGTGTAAAAGGGGAAGGATTTTATTTCAATATAAATAATGTAGACTCTTGATTACCATGATTAATTCGTTACTTTCTTCCCTTACAATAAATAGCAGCCATGAAGGCCGAACTATTTTTCCGCGCATGCCCGGATCTTCTATGCCTGGTGGGATATGACGGCCGCTTGCGCGAATTCAGCGCGCCTTGGACGGACAAGTTAGGGTTTTCCCGGGAAGAATTGCTGGGTCGGCACGCGCTGGAGCTGGTGCACCCGGAGGATCGCGTGCACACCATGGCCTGGATGCGCCGCTTGCCGTGCAAGGAGGGCGTTTCGGTCGCCTTCGAAAACCGCTGCCGGCGCAGGGACGGCTCCTGGCTGCGTCTTTGGTGGCAGGTCGCGGCTGTTCCGGATAATCGCCTCATATGCGGCAGCGCCCGGGACATTACCGAGCGGCATGTCTTGGAAATGGAGCTGCAGGAGCAGCTTTTGCGTTGCCAGAAACTCGGGACCGCCGGCCTGTTGGTGGGCGCGGTCGCCCACGACCTCGGCAATTTCCTGACCGCAGTCAACGGGAACGTTGATTTCCTGCTGCAGAGTCTTCCCGCCGGCGATCCCAGGCGGCGGGACGCGGAGGGCATCCGGGAGGCGGCCGAGCAAACCGGGCTTTTGGCGCGCCAGCTGCTCAATTTTTGCCAGCGCCGGCCGACGCGCAGCATAGAGGCGGTGGATCTCGACGCGGCTGTGCGGGATCTGCAGCGGATGCTGCATTGCGTGGCGGGCCCCGAGGTCAGGGTGGATCTGCGGTTGGGGGGCGCTCCGGGTCCCATCCTGGCCGATCCCGGGGAGCTCGCCCAGGTCGTCATCAATCTCGCGGTCAACGCGCGTGATGCCATGCCCAAGGGGGGGATGCTGACTCTTGAGACCTCGTCCGTGGTGGCGGGGCCGCGGGACGACGCGCGCCTGAAGCCCGGCGCCTATGGCGCGCTCGCGGTCAAAGATACCGGACACGGCATGGATCGGGAGACCCTGGCCCGGCTTTTCCAGCCCTTCTTCACCACCAAGGCTCCGGATCGAGGCTGCGGGCTGGGGTTGGCCACGGTCGCCCAGATCGTCAAGGCCAGCGGCGGGGGTGTGCGCGTCGAAAGCGAGCCGGGGCGCGGAACGTGCTTCACGATCTACTGGCGCTGCCGGCAGCAGGCGCCCGTTTAGTTCTTATTTCGTTTCCAATACGGAGAAGCCGTTCTCCGACCGGGGATTGCCGGGGTCCGTGGTTTTTTCTCCGTCCACGTCGAAGCGGTAGCGGTGCAGGCCCGGGGGCATGGGCATGGCCAGGCTCCAGATTCCGGCGGCGTCGCGCCGCATGGGCAACTGGCCGCGGATGAAATTGCCTTCCAGCGTCACGCGCCGGGCCTGGGGCGCGCTGAGCCTGAAGACCGTCTCCCGCCGCGAGGTGGGCTTGGCCTTGGCGGCGCTCGATGGGGTGGCCGCGGGAGGCGTTGCCACCGCCTCGGTTTCCGCCTTGAGGCGCGCGGGCGTTTGCGCCAGGATTTTGCGCAGCGCCGTTTTGAGCGCGGGGCCCAGCACGTCCTGGTCGGCTTCCTCCAGCGCCGCGACCAGCTCCGGCAGGGCCGAACGGTCGCCCATTTGCCCCAGGATATCCGCCGCCAGGGCCCGCAGCCTCTTGTTGTCGCCGTCGCCGGCCACGCCGGCCAAGGCCGAAATCGCTTCCTCTCCGCCCACCGCGCCCAGGGCGTAGAGGGCCGCTTGGCGCACTCCGGCGTCGGGGTCCTTGAGCGCGGGCAGGAGCCGGCCCGACTCCGGGGGCCCGAGCCGGGTGCCCAGGGCGAGCACGGCGCCCAGGCGCACGTTCACCTCGGAATCCTTCATGCCCGCCGTCAGGGCGCGCACGGCTTCCGGTCCGGGAATCCGGGCCAGGGCGCGCGCCGCTTCGGCGCGGACGTCGCGGTCGCGGTCGTCGCTGAGCACCGGCGCCAGGTAGGCGGCCGTCCGTTCTTCGCGCAGGGCCGCCGCGGTCCGGACCGCGGCGAGCCGGGCTTCCTTGTCGGAGGCGTCCAAGGCCTTGGCCAGGGCGAGCCAATCCGTTCCCTGGGCCAGGCCCGGAGCCTTAAGCGTCAGCAGAAGCAGCAGGCCGAGCCAGGGGGCGCGCACGGCTATTTCTCCGCGAGCAGCTTTTCCATCTCATCCATCACCGAGTTCATTTCGGCGATGGCGGCGTTGAAGGGCGCGGGGGTGGTCATGTCGACCCCCGCCCCCTTGAGCAGGTCGATGGGGTACTGGGACGAGCCCTTTGAGAGCATGGCCAGATAGGCGTCGCGGACCCGGCCGGACTTGTCGGCGCGCATGTCGGACGCGATCTTCGCCGAAGCCGTGATGCTGGTCGCGTACTGGTATACGTAGAAATTGTAGTAGAAGTGGGGGATGTACGCCCACTCCACGCCGTAGAGGTCGGCGATCTTGCAGACGCCCTCCTTGTCTCCGTAATAGTCCTTGAGCAGGCCCAGGAAGAGGCGGCTGAGCTTCTCCCCGGTCAGGGGTTCGCCCTTTTCCGCCAGCTCGTGCGCGCGCAGCTCGAACTCGGCGAAGAGCGTCTGCCTGAACAGCGTCGTGCGCAGGCCCTCGAGATGGCTGCCCAGCAGGGAGAGCCGCTGCGCCTTGTCCTTGGTCCGGCTCAGCATGTAGCGCAGGAGGAGGTTCTCATTGAGCGTCGAGGCCACCTCGGCCACGAAGGTTTGGTAGTCGTGCGTGGGGTAGGGCTGATGGGTGTCGGAGAGGTAGGTGTGCATCGAGTGGCCCGACTCGTGGGCCAGGGTCGAGACATCCTCGTAGAGCCCCGAGAAGTTCAGCAGCTGGTAGGGATGCACGCCGTAGACGCCTATGGAGTAGGCCCCCGATCTCTTGCCTACGGTCGGCATCCAATCCATCCAGCCCGTATCGAAGCTCCGGCCCAGGGTCTGGACGTAATCCTTGCCCAGCGGGGCCAAGGCGCCGAGGACCAGCTGGCGGGCCTCCTCGGCCGAGTAGCGCGCGTCGACCGACTTGACGATCGGGGCGTAAAGGTCCTCGTAGCGCAATTGGTCGAGCCCCATCATCTTTTGCCGCAGCTTCAGGTAGCGGTGCAGGGTGGGGAGGTTTTGGTGGACGCTCCGGATCAGCTCGCTGTAGACCGCGGGGGGGATATTGGCGGAGAACAGGGCGTCTTCCAGGCAGCTGTCGTGCTTGTGCACCTCCTGGTCGAAGACGTGGGTCTTGAGGTGCGAGTTGAGAGTCGAGCCCAGGGTCCGCTCGAATTCCTTGTACTTGGAAAAGAAAGCCTTGAAGACCAGGTCGCGGTCCGCGCGGACCAGGGAGGCCCGGTTCAGCGTGAAGGCCTGGACGTCGAGGCGGACCTTGTCGCCGTTGGAGAGCGCGACCTCCGGGTAGGGCAGGTCGGCGTTCTTGAAGGTGTTGTAGGCTTGCGCGGCCGCGTCGGCCATCATGAGCGCCCGCGAGGCCACCTTCTCTTCGGGGGCGGTGAGCGTGTGGGGCCCGTAGCGCAGGATGTCGTCGAGCCAAGGCTTATAGGGAGCCAGGCGTTGGTCCGCGGCCGCGAAGCCGAGGATCTTGTCGCCGCCCAGGGCCAGCAGTTCCGGGCGCAGATAGGAGGTCGCGGCGGCGAATTTCACCCCGAGATCGTCGGCCGCCTGGTTCATTTCCCGGGTCTTGTCCACGCGGGTATCCTCGTCGGAACGCATGAGCGCGTAGACCATCAGCCGGTCGAGGTCGCGCCGGGCGTCGAAGATGGCGGCCAAGGCGTCGTGAAAGGCCCGCGCCGAGGTGCCCAGCTTGCCTTGGAAATCAGCCAGTTTTTGTATCCGGCCGGAGAGGTCCGCCTTGGCCTGGCTCCAGGCGTCGTCGTTCGGGTAGAGATCGGCGGTCTTCCATTTGTACTTTTCGGGGACCTGCGCGCGTTCGTTGGCGGACGGCGCGGGCGCGGCGAAGGCCGAGGCGGCCATGGCGAGCATCAGGAAGGAGGCGGCGTTTCTTTTCATATCTGGGGTCTCCATGCAGTTAGATGATATAAAAAAGCCGGCATGTGGAGGCTGGGAAGCGGGTACCGTCGTTAAACCACCTCGCGATCCTTCCCGGCTTACGTGGGGCTGGGGAGTTCTGCGTTTTCCGGCGTGGAGAGCGACACCCCGCGGCTCAGGGACTGCTCGAAGTCGCCCAGGCGCTGGCGCGCCTCGTCCAGGTTGGACTTGGCGTTGCCCAGTTGCTTGGACGCCTTTTCCACCGATTCGCGCGCTTCCTGGAAGCGGGTGAGCAGGCTTTGCAGGGTCATGTGCAGGTCCTGCGCTTTTTGCTGGAGCTGCTTGCCCGCCATGGCCACGATGACCAGCCGCAGGTAGGGGTAGAGCGTCTGCGGCGACACCATGATGACCTTGCGGGAGCGGGCGTAGTTGAAAAGGTCCGGCGCCCCGCCTTCGTCGACCTTGAAATCCACCATATCGAGCCAGAGGCTCTCGGCCGGAACGAACAGGAAGGCGAAATCGTGGGTGCCCCGGTCGGGCAGGATGTATTTGGAGGAGATATCCTCGATAGATGACTTGACGGCGTTGAGGAAGGCCGTTTTTTCCTTGCGGCCGTTGGTCCGCTTGTATTCCAGGAACTTGTCCACGTGGGCCTTGGAGTCGATGGCCAGCCAGCGGTCGGCGATCTTGACCGCGGCCTCCACGTGCTCCGAGGCGCCGGGATCCGGGTGATAGCCGAAGCACAGGACTTCTTTTGGGAAGATGTTTTCGAGCAGGGACTGGAGGTGGACCTCGGACTGCGGGCCCCGGCGCTGGGGCACCAGGAAGACGTCGCGCAGATCCGAGACCGTCTGCAGGCCGCTCATCAGCTGGCCCGTGGACTGCCGCAGCCCCTCCAGGGTGGCCGCCGCGCCTTCCAGGCGCCGGTCGATCTGCCCGGTCACCTGCTTGAGGCCCTCCATGAACTGGCTGGTGCTCGACTGGATGGAGGAGACCGCGGAGTCGGTCTTGTTCTGGAAATCGGATTTGGTGGCCTGCAGCTCGGCGCGCAGCTGGCGCAGGGTCTCGTCCTTGGTCGAGCCGATGACTTGAGGCAGGTCCTCCATGCGCCGGCTGGCCGTGTTGGCGCGCTCGTCGAGGCGCGCCAGGGCGTCCTGGAGTCCGGGCAGGACCTGGGTTTGCATTCGATCGAGGTCGTCCTTCGTCCGGCGCTCCGATAAGACCAGCCAGAGCACCAGGCCCAGGAGGACGGCGTTGGCGGCGGCGAGAAGGTAGAGCATCGGGTCGGCCGGGCAAAAGGATGATAGACCGTTTACCGGGACATGTCAAGCACGGCCGCCGCGGCTGCGCGCTAAGGGGTGACTTTGAAGACCTTGTCGTGCGGGTGGACTTTGTGCGAGACCTTGATGCCGACCTGGTCGCCGGGCTTGGCCGCGCTGACCGGCTTGTGCTCGACCTGCATGGACTCCACCACCTGGGTGATGTCGTCGTGCGCCCCCCGGATGTGGATCGTGTCTCCGACTTGGAGCTCGTCGGCCAGGGCTATGACCCCAGCCGAGACATGCTGGAAATAGTGCGTGATCTTCCCGATTTCCTTTTCGCCCATGAATCCTCCCGGCTGCCCTCCCAAGATATGTTTTGTCCGCCGCGCTGTCAACAGCCGGGCGGGCCTCAGCCGGGGTACTGCCGCACCTGGCGCAGGGGGGCCTTGACCATGCGCAGGGCGCGGGTCTGCGCCTCGCGGCGTATGCGCTCCTCGTCGAGGGTCGTCAGTTGGCGGTTGCGCAAGAGCCAGCGGCCGTCGCACATCACGTCGGTCACGTCCCCCGGGTGGGAGGCGTAGACCACGCTCGCGGCCAGGTCGTGGGCGGGTATCCAGTGCGCCTGATCGGTGTCGAAGAGCGCGAGGTCGGCGCGCTTGCCCTCGGCGATGACGCCGCTGTTGGCGAAGCCCAGGGCCCTGGCCCCGGCCTGGGTGGCGAGCTTGAGGATCTGCATGTGGGGCAGTTCCTCGGGCCGCCGGCTTTCGTGCTTCTGGCCGAGCCCGGCCAGGCGCATGGCCTCGAGCATGTTGAGGTCGTTGCCGGAGGCCGGCCCGTCCGTGCCCAGGGCCGAGTGGACGCCCAGTTCCAGGAAGCGCCGCAACGGAGGCAGACCCATGCCCAGCTTCATGCAGGTTTTCGGACAGTGCGCCACGCAGACGAGCTTGCGCGCCAGGATCGCGATGTCCTCCGCGGTGACGCAGGCGCAGTGGGCCGCCAGGGCGTGCGCGGCGCCGTCGAGCAGCCCCAGGTGCGCCGCGTGGGCCACCGGAGTGCGGCCGTGCTCGGCCAGGGAGCGCTCCACTTGGCCCTGCGACTCGGACAGGTGCAGGTGGATGCCGATGCCCAGCCGGTGGGAGGCGTCGGCGACCTTGCGCAGGAAGTCGTCCGTGCACATGTAGAGCGAATGCGGGCCCAGGGCCACGCGCAGGCGCCCTTCGGCGCCCTCGTGGCGCAGGCGCGCGAAGTCCAGGGTTTTTTGCAGGGAGGCGTGGCCGACCTCTTTCTCGGCGCCCCGGCCGAACAGGCACCAGGCCAGCATGGCCTTCATGCCCGAGGCCTCCACGACTTTGGCGGTCTCCTCCAGCCAGAAATAGTGGTCGGCGTAGGCCGCCGTGCCCGAGCGGATCATCTCGCAGGCGGCCAGGGCCGCGCCCCAAAACACGTCCGCCCGGGTCAGGGCCGACTCGGCCACCCATATCCGTTCGTTGAGCCAGCGCTCGAGCGGCAGGTCCTCGGCCCAGCCTCGCACCAGGGTCATGGGTCCGTGGGCATGCGCGTTGAACAGGGCGGGCATGACCAGCCGATGCCGTCCCACGACCGTTTCGTCGGGCTCGAAATCCCGCGGGATCTCGCCGACGGCCAATATGTTCCGGCTCGAAACGGCGATATCGCAGCCGCGCAGCAGCCGGCCGTCCGCGTCCAGGGTCAATACGTCCGCGCCCTTGATCAGTACGTTCATGTTCCGGGTCTCGTTATCATACCAAACGGCGGCGGCTTCAAAAAAAGAGGCCCCAGCCCCGAACGGGGGCTGGGGCCTCGGGGCGGGGCCTAATTCAAGCTGCCCGCGCCTACGGCGCCCTCCGCGGCCGGGGCCGCGGAAGGCTCGAAGGTCTTGAGCAGGCCGCCCAGGACCTTCCACGTGTAGTCCACGTCCTGCTGCGCCAGCTTGGCCAGCCGCTTGGCCTCTTCCGGATGGGTCGCGTGCAGGACCTTGTAGCGCTGCTCCGAGCCGATGTACTGGGCGACCGTTATTTTGCCGGGCTTGGAGTCGATCTGCAGGGGATTCTTGCCCTGCGCGACCAGTTCCGGATTGAAGCGCATGAGAGGCCAGTAGCCGGAGTCGACCGCCATTTTCTGATGCTCCAGGCCCTTGCCCTCCTCCACGTTGAAGCCGTGAGCGATGCAGTGGCTGTAGGCGATAATTATGGCCGGGCCGTCGTAGGCCTCGGCTTCCGCGAAGGCCTTCACCGTCTGCGCGTCGCTGGCGCCCATGGCCACGCGGGCCACGTAGCAGTTGCCGTAGCCCAGGGCGGTCAAGGCCAGATCCTTGCGCGGGGTCTTCTTGCCGCTGACGGCGAAACGCGCCGTCGCGCCGCGGGGCGTGGCCTTGGAGGCCTGGCCTCCGGTGTTGGAGTAGACCTCGGTGTCGAGCACCAGGACCTTCACGTTCTTGCCCGAGCGCAGGACATGGTCGAGGCCGCCGTAGCCGATATCGTAGGCCCAGCCGTCGCCCCCGACGACCCAGACGCTCTTGCGGACCAGGACGTCGGCCAGCTGCTTGAGGTCCTGGGCGGCCGCGGAATCGTCGCCGTCGATCTTCCGGCGCAGTTGCGCCACGCGCTCGCGCTGCTTGGCGATGGCCGTCTCGTCGGCCTGCTTGGCGCCAAGGATGTCCGCCACGAAGTCCTTGCCGAGCTTGCCTTCAAAGCCCTTGAGCAGGACCTCGGCGTAGTCGCGCTGCTGATCCAGGGCCAGCCGGAAGCCCATGCCGAATTCCGCGTTGTCCTCGAACAGGGAGTTGGACCAGGCCGGTCCGCGCCCTTCCCGGGTTTGCGCGTAGGGCGTGGTGGGCAGGTTGCCGCCGTAGATCGAGGAGCAGCCGGTGGCGTTGCCGATGAGAAGCCGCTCGCCTACGAGCTGGGTCAGCAGCTTGACGTAGGGGGTTTCTCCGCAGCCCGCGCAGGCGCCCGAGAACTCGAAGAGCGGCTCGAGCAGCTGGCTGCCCTTGACCGTGTTGACCGGCAGGGTCCGGCGGTCGGGATAGGGCAGGGTCAGGAAGAAGCTGAAGTTCTCCTTTTCCTTGGCCATCAGTCCCTGGATGGGGGCCATGGTCAGGGCCTTGCGGTTGGGGTCCGCCTTGTCCTTGCCGGGGCAGTTGACGGCGCAGAGCTGGCAGCCCGTGCAGTCCTCGGGCGCGAGCTGCACCGTGAACCGCGAGCCGGCCGGCAGCTCCTTGCCCCGGTACGGCACGGAGGCGAAACCCTTGGGCGCCTTGGCCGCGGCCGCCTCCGGGTAGGCCTTCACGCGTATGGCGGCGTGCGGGCAGACCAGGGAGCACTTGGCGCACTGGATGCACAGCGAAGGCTCCCATTTCGGCGCCCGCTGGGCGATGGCGCGCTTCTCCCACTTGGTCGTGGCCGTGGGGAAGGTCCCGTCCGGCGGGAAAGCGCTCACCGGCAGCTCGTCGCCGCGGTAGGCCATGAGCTCCGCCGTGACCTTCTTGACGAACTCGGGGGCGTGGTCCGGGACCATGGACTTGCGCGAGGCGCCCGCTCCCGGCCCGCCCGCCGCCTTGACCTCGATGAGGCCCGCGAGGGCTCCGTCGACGGCCTTGATGTTCTTGTCGACCACGGCCTGGCCCTTGGCGGAGTAGCTCTTCTTGATGGCCCCCTTGACCAGGTCCATGAATCCGGGCAGCAGCTTCGTGATGTGGAAGTAGCAGGTCTGCATGACCGTGTTGATGCGCGGTCCCAGCCCCGCCTCGCGCGCCACCTGGTAGGCGTCGATGGCGTAGAACTTGAGCTTCTTGTCGACGATGCCCTTCTTGATGTGGGCCGGCAGCCGGTTCCAGATCGTCGCCGGATCCACGCAGTTGAGCAGGAAGGTCGCGCCGGGAGCCGCGGTCTTGACCACGTCGACCGTTTCCATCAGCCGCTCCTGGTGGCAGGCTACGAATTGGGCCTGGGAGACCAGCGAGCTGGCCCGGATGGGCTTGGGGCCGAAGCGCAGGTGCGAAATGGTCATGGAGCCCGCTTTCTTCGAGTCGTAGACGAAGTATCCCTGGGCGTTGAGGTCGGTGTTGTCGGCGATGAGCTTGATGGAGTTCTTGTTGGCGCCGACGGTGCCGTCCGCGCCCAGGCCGAAGAAGACCGCGCGCTGAGTTTCCGGGTGGTCGGTGGACCAGCCCTCGTCATATTCCAGGGAGTTCTTGGTGACGTCGTCCTTGATGCCGACGGTGAAGTGGTTCTTGGACTGTTTCTTGGCCAGCTCGTCGAAGACGGCCTTGGCCATGGCCGGGGTGTACTCCTTGGAGGAGAGCCCGTAGCGGCCGCCGATGACGCGGGGGCGGGCCGAGGGCCGGGACCAGTCGTTGGCCCAGGCCTCCTCCAGCGCGCCCAGCACGTCGAGGTGCATGGGATCGCAGCTGCCCGGCTCCTTGGTCCGGTCGAGCACGGCGATATGCTTTACCGTCTTGGGCAGGGCGGCCGCGAAGCGCTTCGAGTCGAAGGGCCGGTAGAGCCGGACCTTGACCAGGCCGACCTTGCC
>JAQUMZ010000042.1 GCA_028717865.1 Elusimicrobiota bacterium
TTGTTGGAATGCAAGTCGATCGCAGCGTATAATTTCATCTGTCCCCTCCTTGGGTTTGTTTATGTGTCCGTCCCCAATCGAACACTACACAACCTGGGGAGGGGACCTCTAGATGATTATCAACCGGTGCCCCATACGAGGGGGCGGCGGTTCCGTCGGGGTGGCGAGTATAGCCGAACTGCGGCGGCGAACAACGGAACGGCGCCGACGGGACAGTCGGCGCCGGGGTCCGCACCCTCCCCACGGTCGGGCGCGGACCTCGCGAACGGCTTTGACCGGTTGCCGTTAAGCCAGCAAGACAAGCGCGGGAGCGCAGCGACCGCGCAACCGGCGCCCCCATAAGAGGGGGCGCCGGTGCCGTTGGGTGGCCATTATATTCCGCCGGAATTGACCCCGCCTTGACCATCGCCGTGCCATCCTATTCACGAGGTGAGAGCCATGAATGCGCGCGTCGCCGTGTATTCCGCCTTGCTGTTGGGGGTCGTAGCCGGTTTCGTGGCGTTGCGGGGCTGGCGTCCGTCGTCGCCTTCCGTGGAATGGTCCCGCCAAGCCGTCGCCGCCGTGCAACCGACCCTGTACTGGCCCGCGCCCGCCCGGTCGGCCGTGCGCCTGATGCTGCGGCGCTACGGTCTGCCCGAGAGCTGGAGCTACGAGGGGTTGGTGTGGCGCAACCGCGGCCCTTGGGCGCGGGTCGTGGTCTCGGCCCGGCCGCATTCGCCCCTGGAGCAGGACGTCGCCTATCCGCTGGACGAGGCGCAGGCCCGCCGGCTGCGCCGCTTCCCGCACGGCCTGGAGATAGACGAGGCCCGGGGCCTGCTGGGCGCGCGCAGCGACCGGGAATGGCTCAATGTCCTGGCCCTGAACCTGGCCGACGATATCGTGAAAGGGCGCAGGACCCCGGAGGAGGCGAGCGGCTTCTTCCTGAAAACGGCCAGCCAGACGCTGGCCGGAAAAAGCTCGCCTTACACGGAGGGGCTGCGCTTCAAGACTCCCGGCCGCAGGCCCCCCGCGTTCTCGGTCCGATTTGCCCCGGGTCCCCGCTGGTGAGGCGGCTCAGCCGGCCAGCTTTTCCGCGTCGGCCGCCCACTCCAGCACGGCCTTGAGCTGGGAGGGCCCGTCGAGCCCGGCTTCCTCCAGGACTTTGTCCCAGGCGCCGCTCCCGAGGAATCTGCCTTTGCGGAAGGAGTGCAGGGAGCGCCGCAGGCCCTCCTGGCTGTGCACCCAGCGGGCAACCGTGGGCCAGGTGTAGTCGGTGATGGCCATGGCGTGCCGGGCCAGCCGGTCGGGGTAGATGTCGTCCTGCTCCTGCCTCGGCAGCAGGTCGAAGAGCTCCGCGCTGGCCGAATAGAACACGTTGAGCGGGATGCCCCGGCGGTCGAGCTCGGGCAGGACCCAGCGCGAGAAGAGCAGGGCCACCGCGCAGCCTTGCAGCACGACCGTCGCCGGGGTCCGGTCGGTGCGGCGCCAGGCGTAGAGCCCTTTGGCCGCCGCGTGGGCCGGAGGCAGCTTGAGGGCCGCGCGGTCGGGCACCGTCTCGGCCGGTCGGGCCACGAACGGGGCGATCACCGCCGGGCGGGCCTTGAGGGCCGCGATCAGCAGGGGCCAGACTTCCTGGGGTTCCCAGGGCAGCAGGGTGATGCAGGCGCCCTTGGGGAAATTGTCGGCCAGGATCTGCAGGGCCTGCGGGTCGGCGTGGGTCGGGCCGTCCTCACCGGTCATGGGGCCCGCGTGGGCGTTGACCATGATCCAGGCGCGGGCGGGCTCGCCGGTCGCCTCGCGGCGGGCCTGCTGGCCGATCGCGTGCAGGCGCGCGGGAATATGCTCGAGCGCCGCGATGAAGGCGGAGTAGGAGCTGGTGACCCCCACGTGGCGGCCGAAGCTCGAGACCCCGGCCATGACCCCGCCCATGGCGTCCTCGCAGATTCCGCCCACGGGGACCAGGCGGCTGAGGGGGTTCTTGCGGGCGTTGAAGAAGCCCTTCGGGAACTTGCCGTTGACCGCGGAGACGCTGGTCGAATCCAGCAGGTCCGCCGCGCAGGCCAGGAAAGCCCCATGGGTAAGCTCGTTGAGATGGCCCATGGCGCCGCCCAGGGCCGCGCGCAGGGTCATCTGCTTGCCGGGGACGATGCCCAGCTCGGCGGGGGCGCGGTCGGCGCAAACTCCCTCGGTGTAGAGGGCCCCGGTGCCGGGGGCGTCGGGCCGCGGGCGCCGGGCCTTGGCCTTGAGCCTGCCGGCGGCGGCGGCGATCTTGCCCGCCGCGGCCTCGGCGAGGGTTCGACGGCTTTCCAGGGCCGAGCGGACGGCCATAAGCGTGGCGAAGTACGCGGCTTCGACGCGCTCGGGGTTTTTTTCTCCCTCGAAGCGGGGCAGCCGGGCCTTGAACCGCCGTTCGAACGGGGCCACGGCCGCGTAGTAGCCCTCGGAGCAGAAGGCGTGGCCGGCGCCGTGCGACGCGCGTCCCTCGATGCCGTAGTTCCAGCCCTTCGTGGTCCGGTAGACTATGGCCGTGGGCTGGCCGTTGGCGATGGAATCGGCGAGCCTTTGCGCGGAGAGCACGCGCTTGAAATCAAGCCCGTCGCCCGCGTCGATGACGTTCCAGTCGTGCAGGGCGAGGAATTCCATGGGATCCCATTGCACGTAGTCGCCGGGGCAGTCCTCGGCGGCGCAGACGGCGTTGGAGTCGATGGAGGCTTGGTTCCAGTCCACGTGCAGGCGGAGGTTCTCCAGCCCGACCGTTCCGGCCATGCCCAGGGCCTCGTGCACGCGTCCGGGCGTCATGCCGCCCTCGCCCTCGATAAGGTGGACTCGGGGGGCTTGCGCCCCGTAGGCGTCCAGGGCGCCCAAGGCCAGGCCGGCGCCGAAAGTGACGCCCACTCCGCTGGCGCCCGTAGCCGCCGGCACGAAAGGCGTGGCCGGGGTGGGATGTCCGTCGAGCGGCTTGGCCTGGAACTTCCTGAACAGCGGAGTGGCCTGGGTCGGGTTGCGGCGGAAGCCCAGCAGATCCTCGAAGCGCAGCTGGCGCTTCTCGGCGGCCAGCAGCGCGGGGTCGGCTATGCGCACCAGTTCGTTGCGCAGGCCGTACATCGCGTAGAGGCCCATCGCCTTGTGGCCGGCGGCATAGCAGAGCACGTCGGCGTCCGGGCGGTCCGGCTGGGCGAAGTCGTAGTCCAGGCCCTCGTAGACAAGGCCTTCTACGATGCGTCCGGAGGAGATGCTTCCACCCGGATGCCCGGAAGTGGGCACGAAATTGAAGAGCACGGCGCAAAGGGTGCGGTAAACCAGGTCCAGTTCCTCGAAGAAAGCCTTGTCGGCCACGGGCAGGGGCCGCGCTTTCATGAACACGCCGCGCCGCGGGCGCAGGCGCAGGCTCTTGGGTTTGGAATGGACCGGGGGGGTGATGGTTTCTTGGCTCATGGTATTTTTAAGGAGACTCCAGGTCGGATAAAATAAACGACCCCACCGCCGACTAAAACGTCCGCGGCGAGCTGAACCCGAACCCGCCCGGACCGTTCCCGGCTCCGGGCGGGTTCGCGACGGCTCAGGATCGGCCTATTCTACGTTGCAGACGCGTTCGATCCGGGCCCACTTGCCGGCCGTGCGCGTCCGGAAGGCGATGCGGTGGCTGCCGGGGGTTTCCGGGAACCAGTCGAACCACTCGAAACCGGCCTCGGAGCGGGTCTTATGCCATTCTCCGTCGTCGATCGAGATCTGCGATTCGCCGTTGCCTCCCGATACGCGGATGGCGTAGTGGCCTCTGCGGACGGTCTCGCCCGGCTGCGGATAGTCGATCACGAGTTTTTGGCGCGCCGAGGGCTCCTCGGTCTTGGTCAGGCCCGGGATTTTTACGGACAACAAACCTTTCTTTCTCACGATTTCCATTCCTCCATGCGGCTGTCGCGACTATGGCTTATAGTACACCATTTTGATTCCGGGCGTGTCCAGCGCCCAAGGCGGATTCAGGGTGCCTGAACGCCGGTTCCGGAGAGTTCTTGCCTGCCCGCGGATTTTCGGGCCGGGCAGTGCGGGCAGGGTTCGGCTTGCTGGTGGGGGCAGTCCTCCGGACAGATCGGGAGCCGGAAGTAGAAGCGCGAGCCCCGGCCCGGACTGCTTTCCAGCGCCAGAGCGGTGCCGTGACTGCGTAAAATAGCCTGGGATATTTTGAGCCCCACGCCGTAGCCCCGCGCCTCCTTCTTGCCCGCTTCCGTGCGGTAGAAACCCTGAAAAATGGCTTCGCGCTCATTATCGGCGATGCCGATTCCGGTGTCCTCGACCGAAACCTCGACTTCCGGGGGGCCTTCGGCCGGGGTCAGGCGCCGCAGCCGGACCGAGACCCGGCCTTGTTTCGGGGTGTATTTTATGGCGTTGCCGATCAGATTGCTCATGACCAGCGTCAGCGCGTCCGGGTCGGCGGATATCGGCGTTATCTGCTCGGGAAAATCGAGCTCGAAGGCGATCCCCTTTTGGTCGCTCAGGGGCTTGAGCAGGTCGGCGATCTCCCGGACGGTCCGGCGCAACTCGATGCGTCGAATGTCCAGGCTGAAGGCGCCGGATTGCATGCGGGCCTGGTTGAGGAAGTTGGATACCGTGACCTTGAGCAGGCGGTGTATGCGTTCGAGGACCGCGTAGACGTTCCGGCGGGCGTCGGTGCTGCCGTCGTTCTCGCGCAGCAGCAGCAGCGCCATGCCCATGCTCGTCAGCGAGTTGTTGAACTCATGGCTGACCAAGGACAGCATGTCCCCCTTGAGCTTGGCCACCGAGCGCTCGCGGTCCCAGGCCTGGCGCAGCCGGGACAGGGCCGCCGTCACGACCATGAATATGCCCAGGGCCATTACGCCGTTCCAGCAAATCAGGGAAAGCCGGGCGAAGGCCTCGCCCTGGCCGAGGTAGTCCCAAAAGTCCATGGCGAACCAGGCGAGGCTGCAGGCGGCGGCCATGCCCATGCCGGGCCAGAAGCCGAGGTGCCAGCCGAAGAGGACCACGGGCAGGAGGTAGAACAGCCCGAAGCCGTATTCTATTTTCGTGGCGTGGTCGGCCCAGCCGATGACCAGCAGCAATACGGCGCCGAACGCCCAGACCAGCCCTTTTCGCTGGCCGAGGAACGCGTTGACGCGCTGCAGTCCCATGATTTTATTATACGAATTTCAGGGGGAGGGGGCCTCCCGCGTGGCATTGGAGCCCGCATTTTTCGTAAATTGTCTCCATGACCCAAAAGACCGCCGGCAAACCGGCCAAACCCGCGGGTTTGAGCGCCGCCGAGATGGGCGCGCGCCAGCGCGAAATTTCCGTTTCCGAGTTTTTCACCAAGAACCGCCATCTGCTGGGCTTCGACAGCCCGCGCAAGGCCCTGCTGACCTGCGTTAAGGAGGCGGTGGACAACGCCTTCGACGCCTGCGAGGAGGCGGGCATACTGCCCGAGGTGCTGGTGAAAGTCGAGCCCGTGGGCGACGGCGCGCAGCCGGTCGCGGCCAGCCAGGCCACGCGCTTTCGTGTCACCGTCGTGGACTACGGCCCCGGAATCGTGCGCGAGCAGATACCCCGCATCTTCGCCAAGCTCCTCTACGGCTCGAAGTTCCACCGCCTGCGCATGAGCCGCGGCCAGCAGGGCATCGGCATATCGGCGGCCGGGATGTACGGCCAACTGACCACGGGCAAGCCGGTCCGGATCATCTCGCGCACCGGGGAGAAATCGCCGGCCCACTACTTCGAGGTCCAGATCAATACCAGGACCAACGAGCCGCGCATCCTGGAGAAGCGGCAGATCGACTGGGAGAACCATCGCGGCACCCAGGTCGCCATCGAGCTGGAGGGGCGCTACCAGAAGGGGCGGGCCTCCATCGACGAGTACCTCGAAGAGACCGCCATCGCCAACCCCCACGCCAAGATCACCTACGTCTCGCCCGAGGGCGAGACCCGGGTCTACGAGCGCAAGCATCACGTGCTGCCCGTGGCGCCCCGCGAGATCAAGCCCCACCCTTACGGCATCGAGTTCGGCATCCTGCTCAAGATGCTCCACGACACCAAGAGCCATTGGCTCTCGGGCTTCCTGGCCGGCGACTTCTCCCGGGTCTCCCCGCGCGTGGCCGAGGAGATATGCAAGGCCGCGGGCCTCGACGGCCGGGCCAAGCCCCGCAACATCATGGGCCAGGACGCGGAGCGCCTCTACAAGGCCATCCAGTCGACCAAGATCATGGCGCCGCCGACCAACTGCATCTCTCCCATCGGCGAGCAAGCCATACTGACCGGCCTCTACAAGCAGATCAAGGCCGACTTCTACACCGCGGTCACGCGTCCGCCGGCGGTCTATCGCGGCAACCCCTTCATCATCGAGGCCGGGCTGGCCTACGGCAAGGGGCCCGAGGCCCCCGAGGCGCCGCGGCGCCAGGGTCCGGCGGCGGAGGGCGAGCATAAGGAGGAGGATACCGAACTCGCCCGGGTCCTGCGCTTCGCCAACCGCGTGCCCCTGCTCTACCAGCAGTCGGCCTGCTGCGCCTTCCAGGGCGTGCTCGACACCTCCTGGCGCAACTACGGGGTCAGCCAGTCCCGGGGTGCTTTGCCCGCCGGCCCCATGGTGATCTTCGTCCACATGGCCTCGGTGTGGGTGCCCTTCACCAGCGAGTCCAAGGAGGCCATCGCCGACTACGACGAGATCCGCAAGGAGATCAAGCTGGCCCTGCAGGAATGCGGCCGCCGGCTCGGGGTCTTCCTCAAGCGCAAAGCCCACGCCTCGCACGAGTACCACCGGCGCAACATCTTCGAGCTCTACATCGAGGAAGTGGTGGGCGCCTGCAAGCGCCTGAAGAAGGGCAAGCTGGCCGGCGAGAAACTCAAGGGCCAGCTGCTCAAGATCGCCCTGAGGCGCACGGGCGGCGAGCGTACCGACGAGATACTGGGCCGCAAGGGCGGGCCCGAGGGCCTGCCCGACTCCATCATCGTGACGGCCGAGGGCGTCGAGGGGGCGGTCCCGCCCGAGGCGCCGTCCGCCGAGCCCGCCCCCGAGCCGCCGGTCCCCGTGGAGCCGCCGGCCGCCCCCAAGCTCCGGCGCGCCAAGCCCAAACCCAAGCCGAAGACCAGGAAGAAGAGATGACCATGGCGCGACCTAGCGGCGTAGAAAGGAAGCTCGAGGGGCTGGCGGATGTCGTCATCCGCGCGGCCGAACGGGGCAAGGATCCCGCGATCGCGATCCCGGTGCGGTCGCTTTCCAACGTCAAGTTCAACGAGAAGCGGCGCATCATAGAGATGGGGTCCAAGAAGCAGGCCCGGACCTTCTTCAACATGGGCATGGCCAAGAAGTTCATGCAGACCATCCTCGTGGGCGACGCGCTCTCGGAGCTGCAGCGGGCCGGGCTGACCACCTCGCTGCGCGAAATATACTACCGGACCAAGCACTCGATCGGCGGCTCGCACGAGAACACCTTCGACGGCCAGAACGAGTCCGACCCCCTCATCGAGGACCTGGAGGTGACCCTGGAGGCGCTGCGCGAGGAGTTGCATGTGCGCGCCGAGAACGCCGGCACGGTGACCGGGCCCCTGGTCGTGGTCGACGACGGCGACGTCGTGGACTGCGCCAAGCTGGGCAAGGGCGGCTACTCGGTGCCCTCGATCGTGGAGCCCGAGTACGTCCGCATCAAGAAGTGCACCGCCGACTTCGTCCTGCTCGTGGAGAAGGGCACGCAGTGGAACCGCCTGGCCGAGGACCGGTTCTGGCGCAAGTACAACTGCGTGCTGCTCACCGGCAACGGCCAGCCGCCGCGCGGGGTGCGCCGTCTGGCGCGCCGGCTAAACGACGAGATGAAGCTGCCGGTCTACGTCCTGGTCGACAACGACCCCTGGGGCTACTACATCTACTCCGTGGTCAAGCAGGGCTCCATCAACCTGGCCTTCGAGAGCCAGCGCATGGCCATACCGGACGCTAAATTCATCGGCCTCTCCAGCCGCGACCCCGAGCGCTACGGCTTGCCGCGCAACGTCGGCATCAAGCTCAACGACAAGGACATTTCCCGCGCCAAGGAACTGCTCAACTATCGCTGGTTCCAGAAGAAGGAGTGGCAGAAGGAGATCCGGTACATGCTCTCCATCGGCCTCAAGTTCGAGCTCGACGCCCTGGCCAACAAGGACTTCCAGTACCTCACCAAGCAGTACCTGCCCCGCAAGCTGCGCGACAAGGACTGGCTGGATTAGTATTGGTTCGCGCGCTGGGCTATATCTCCATTTCCGCGGATCTTAATAGTATCGGCCCGACCAAGGAATAGTCGGGCCGGCCTCGCGATGCTGCGCATCGCGAGGGGTTTAACGGCTGCGGCCGCAGAAATGCCGCCTTTCACCGGCTCCTGCCGTACCAAGGTTCGCGCGCAGTCGTGCGGCGCGCGAACCCGCGCGCGCCCTATTCCTCGTGCGCGCGCCAGGCGGTATGCGGAACCGAAGAACTGGGCGCTATCTCGCCCAGTTCCCCCGAACTCAATACTATCGGCGCGACTAAGGAAGGGTCGCGCCGGCCTCGCGATCCTGGCGGATCGCGAGGGGTTTAACGGCTGCGGCCGCTGCAATGCCTCCCATCGCGGCCCCCCCGCCGTACCAAGGTTCGCGCGCGGTCGTGCGGCGCGCGAACCCGCGTGCGCCCTATTCCTCGTGCGCGCGCCAGGGCGGTATGCGGAACCGAAGAACTGGGCGCTATCTTACCCAGTTCCCCCGAACTCAATACTATCGGCGCGACTAAGGAAGGGTCGCGCCGGCCTCGCGATGCTGCGCATCGCGAGGGGTTTAACGGCTGCGGCCGCAGAAATGCCGCCTTCCGCCGGCCCCTGCCGTACCAAGGTTCGCGCGCGGGCGTCCGATGCTCGACTGTGGTAAATGGGCCCAAAAAGAACCCCCGCGCTCGCAAGCGAGCGCGGGGGTTTTCGGTCAGGCCTCAGGCGAGAAGCGAGCGCAGGAAGGACTTGACCTTCGGAAGAACCTTGGCCGGGGCGTTATCCTTGAGCGCCTTGGCGGCGTACTCGTAGGCGGCCCACACGTTGATGAAGCCGTCTCCGACGCGGTCGGGGACGTCCACCTTCTCCGCGGTCTGGTTGAGGGCGAAGGTGGCCAGGTCCATGGCGAGCTGCTTCTGGCCCTGGGCCGGCAGGTAATCCTTGAGCAGGACCAGGATCGCGCGCGTCAGCAGCAGCAGGGAGCCCATGTTGCCGGGCTGGCTCATCGAGGTTCCGGACATCTCCTGGCCGGGTCCACCCAGCTCCTCCACGTACGAGCCGGCGCCTTTCGGCGCCGCCGCGACCAGCTTGTGGCCCAAGGCGGACCGCGACGGGAACTGCTTCGGATAGTCCTTGTACTTCTCGGGATTCCGGGAGGTGGTCCGGCTGCCCGGGCCTTGCGAGGAGAAGTAGGCGGTCTTCTTCTCGGAGTCGGAGGCCGCGATGGAGTTCATGCGCCGGGCCTGGCCGACGACCTTGCCGTTGAGCACCAGGTCGACGTTGTGGTAGGCGATGGCCGGGCCGCCGATGGTGTTCTTCCCGTATTGGCCGGAGTTGCCCGCGGAGATGCTGTGGTGGACGCCCATGGCCGCGGTCTTGATGAAGAGCTGCTCGATCTTGCCCTCCGGGTTGCCGCTGTTGTCGCCCCAGGAATTGGCGGTGGCCAGGGCGCCGTCCTTGACGGCCATGTCGACCTTGAGCAGGATGTCGCCCTCGGAGGCGCTGCCCCCGGGGAATATGTTGTAGACGCGGCCGTTGTTGTTCCAGCGGTCCACGCTGATGACCGTGCTGAAGGTGTGCGAGCCGTGCTCCTGGTCGTCCGTATCGTTGGCGACGGCCTTCTCGATGCGGCCCTTCATGTAGGGATGCTCCGCGTACACGAAGGTGTCGAGGTTTGCCCAGGGCAGGACGGGGTTTTCCACGGCCAGGTTCAGGGCCTTGCCCAGCCAGGCCTTGACCCCGCGGAAGAAGGTCGCCGGCCGGCTGGGTTCTCCGAGGACCTTGGCGAGCTCGGCCTGCAGCTTGTCCGCTCCGATGATCCGGTTCATTTCCTTAAGGCCCACGGTCCGCGCCGCCGGTTCGGCCGCTTGGGGCGCGGGAACCTCGAACTTGCGGCTCACTTGGACCGCGAGTCCCTGGGCTTGGAGCCGGGACATGACGGCGGCCGCTTGATCCGCGGGCGCGCGCAGCACGGCGGTGTTGATCACGTCGACCGCGCCGATCGCCTTGACGCCGTGCTGGGCCAGCAGGGCGGGGGAAACGCCGAGGATGCCGAGCTGGACGTTCATCGCCGTTTGCGTCTCCTGCAGGCCGAGGCCCGGGATTTCAAAGGCCGCCGGATAAACGCTTTCGGTCATCTGCCGACCGGAGCCTTCCGGCGCGGAGACGAGCAGTTCCACCTCCTCGTCTCCGGCGGCGGGCGCGCCGCCTCCGATGCGGGCCTGGAAGTCTTTCTCGGCGGTTTCCCGCGCCGCCAGGCCTTCGATCTCGGGCGCCGGGGCCGCCAGCGCCTGCATGGAAAGGGCGAAGGGCGTGGGGGCGCCGTCGGGCGCCTGCATGAGCGCCTGGGTCAGGGCGCCCGGGTTTGCCGCGGGCGCCTGAAGGCCGGGCGCCAGGAGGCTGGAGCCGAGGGCGGGGACATTGATCCCGACCCCGATGCCCGGGGCGAGCTTGGGGACGGCGGGCAGGGCGAGCGACGTCGTGCCGGCGCCGGCCGCGCGGGCCATGGCGGCGGCCGCCTGCGGGGCCGCCGGCCCGAGCGACAGAGCCAGCAGCGAGAGCGAGACTGCGGCTGAGAGGATTCGTTTCATTGATGGGGCTCCTATGTAACGGTCTGGTGAGCCCAATCATAGCGCCAATCGCTTCCTGGACAAGAGGGCCCTAGGTCCGCGCCGGGCGGCGTCAATGGGCCCATCCTTCCGAACCCGGTGTCTGGGCCCTGGTCCGGCCAAAGGGCCCACGCCTATGCCGTTGATCGAGTTCGGCGCCGGAACGGCGCCGAACCTGGCCGTCCCCCTACGAGGGGGACGGCCATTCCGTCGGGGTGGCTTTTAAGCGCAACGATGCGAATCAGGGTCGGGTCTTGCCTTCCGGAGCGGGGGTTTCCTCGCTTTCCGGCTGCGGCTGGAAGCGCAGGCCTTCCAGGTAGGGCGAGCTTTTTCCCGCCCGGTCGAGGTCCAGGAGCCGGTCGTAGGTGCGGCGGGCCGTCTCCGGGTCCTTCCAGCCGGAGACGATCTCGTCGGCCAGGTTCAGCGCCAGGAAGTTCTTCTTCTCGCTGTCCGATATGGAGGACAGCTCGTTGCGCGTGCGGTCAGCCACGACGCTGGTGCTGAAGCGCGCCAG
>JAQUMZ010000043.1 GCA_028717865.1 Elusimicrobiota bacterium
CGCCCGTTCCTGTCGCTCCAGCTGTTCCTGCGGGCCGGGCTCGCCATCCGCCAGGACCTCCTCCAAACAACCCGCCGCCGCCTGGCCTCCAGGCAGATTCAGGGACACATTGAGTCGAAAGGCTGCGCTCTTACGACTATCCAGAAACAGCCTCTTCAACATGGTCAGATACCAACCAAGGAAAGCGTCCAGCGGCTCATAGCGCTCCCAATATCGCAGGGCTTGATAGGACGCCTCCTGGACCAGTTCCCGGGCATCTTCCGAGTTCCCGGCCAGCCTATAGGCAAATTGGTAGGCTCGCCGCGCATGTCGCCGAAGCAGCCGCTCGAATCTTCCCTCCCGGCCCGCCGTACGAACGTCGTTTCCCTTCCCGTCTCTCGCGAAGCTCTTGCAGGTTTTCATGTCGCACCTCCGCAAACCCGGAGGGCGAAAGGCACCGAGGAAGGCCACCGAAGCGAGGAATAAATGGTGGGTCCCTACCTGGGAACCGCCCCCGATGCAATCGGGCTGGCGGCCCCGCACGGCGGGCTGTCCGGCGCTTTGGGGCTACGGCGGGGGTTGGGCCGAAGCGCCGGATTCCCGGAAGGGGTGACCGTTTATGCCGCAACGCCGGCGGCCTTCACTCCTGGGGCCTTGAGGAGAGGTGCGACTGCAAAACCGAAACAACGCAGCGAGAGACGGGAAGGGACCATAAAGCAAGACGGACACCGCCGCCGGGCGGTGGATAGGGTGGGCATCGCGGTCCCTGAAGCCTTTGGCAGGGAGGAGCGCAGGCGGAACGATCCGCCCCCGAAGGGGCGATGTCCAAGCGGCGGGGGACGGGGTGCGGCAACCCGCAGGGTTGTCCACGCCGTCCCCGGCCGCGGCGCTATCCACCGCCTTCCGTACGTTCCGGTCAGACCGGGCAGAACATCATCAGCAAGGAATAGGCCATCCGCGCCAAACTCATGAACAAGCCGATTTCACCTGCCAAGCCGAATGCCGCCTCCACACATCGCGGAGCGCGTCCGACCAGCTGACGCATCATGAGACGGGGGCCATCATAGAAGAGACAATTCAACACGACTACCGCGTAGAGCGGGAAAAGCAGGGTCAGCACGTAGAGGCGCGCCAGCGGCAAGGACAGCAGGGCGCAAACGATCAGAAGGATGGTCAGGCCGCCCGATATCTCACCGCACAGGTGCAGAGCCCTCGGGCTCGCGCCAACGCCGCGATGGACCCATAGTCCGAGCGCGGCCAGGACCATGAGCAGGCGCGCCAGCGGCCAGAGATTCCAGTACGCCAAGCGGGCCAGCGACAGGCAATACCACATACATACATAACGACGATGGGGGCCAAAAAGGTCCATCAACCGGCCGGTTCAAGGAGAATGCTCTCTTCCCGCAAGTCCGGAAATGCGCGATTATGGTCGATTATGGTCTGTCGATTATGGTCTATGCGTCGGCTCGATCTTTTGCTAAAATGACGCATTATACGGCCCGGCCGCTGCGGCTTTTCGCGGCGGCCGACCGGTTGAAAATGCGCTTAAGGGCGCGGTCGGGTAAGGCAAGGTGATAACCCTTCCCAGGAGCCCCGACCGCACACAAAAGCGCACACTTTAATCGAGGGAATTTCCCGGCCGCGCTTGGACGGGTGGTGATATTCTGCTTATATCACCTGCGCAATTCGCAAAACGGTTGGGTGGCTGAGCGGTCAAAAGCAACGGTCTGTAAAACCGTCGGGCTACGCCCTACGCAGGTTCGAATCCTGCCCCAACCACCACTTTGGAGGTCTCGTTAGAATGGGACTCAACATCGTCGTCTGCGTCAAGAACGTGCCGTCCACCCTCACCGTCGACGTCGGCCCCGACGGGCAGCCCAAGACGGCCGGCCTGGTCTGCGCCATGAACGCCTTCGACGAGTACGCGGTCGAGGAAGCGGTGCGCATAAAGGAGCGCGTGCCCGGCTCCACGGTGACGGCCCTGACCCTCGGCCCCGAGGCCGACCAGGCCGTGCTGCGCGACGCCCTCTCCCGCGGCTGCGACGCGGCCGCGCACGTCTGCGGCCCCGAGTTCGCGGGCAGCGACGTATTCGCCACGAGCAAGGCCCTGGCCGCCGCGATCCGCAAGCTCTCCGCGCAAAAGCCCGTCCACCTCGCCCTCTTCGGCAAGAACTCCAACGACGGCAACTCCGGCGCGGTCGGCGGCATGGTCGCGGCCTGGCTCGACTGGCCGGGCGTGCTCTCGGTCAAGAAGGTCGAGTCCGTGGACGAAAGCTCCGCCGTCCTCTGGCGCATGATGGAGGACGGCGTCGACGTGGTGAAGGTCTCCCTGCCCGCCGCGGTGGGCACGGTCAAGGAGATCAACGAGCCCCGCATCCCCTCGCTCAAGGGCAAGATGGCCGCCAAGAAGGCCGTCATCCCGAAATGGACGGCCTCGGACCTGGGCCTCAAGCCCGAAGAGGTTGGCCTGGCCGGCTCCAAGACCAAGGTCGCGCGCTGCACCCATCCTCCCGCGCGAGGCGCCGGCACGCGCGTGGAAGGCGCCTCGTCCGCCGAGAAGGCGGCCAAGCTGGTCGACATCCTGGTGGAAAGGAAGCTGATCTGATGAGCCAACCCATACTCGTCGTAGCCCTCAACCTGCGCGGCCGGGCCTCGCCGCAAACCTGGGAACTGCTGAGCGTGGGCCGGCGCCTGGCCGATGCGTCGAAGTCCCCCCTCGTCGCGGTCCTGGCCGGCGGCGGCCCCGAGGCCGCCCGCGAGCTCGTGGAGCGCGGCGCGGACCGCGTCTTGTGGACCGACGACGACCGCCTGCAGGAGCTCAACGAGGAGCTCCACGCCCAGGCCGTTTTGCAGGCAGCGGCCAAGGAAAACCCCGCCGCGGTGCTGCTGCCCTCCAACGTAGCCGGTCGCTCCCTGGCCTGCCGGCTGGCGGTCAAGCTCGGCGCGGGCTTGGCCATGGACGTCTCCGAGATCGAGGCCGCCGGCCAGGTCAAGCGCGGCGCCTACTCCGGCAACCTGGTGGCCGACGTCGAGTTCCAGGCCCCGGTCCGGGTCCTGACCGTGACCGCGATGCTGTTTGCCCCCGCGGCCCGGCAGGCCGGCCGTTCCGGAGAGGTCCAGGAGCTCAAGTTCGCTCCGGGCCCGACGCGCACGGAGTTCAAGTCCTTCCAGGCCGAGGAGGCCGGGGAAATAGACCTGGGCTCAGCCGAGCGCATCGTCTCCGGCGGCCGGGGCGTGGGCGGCAAGGACAAGTTTTCCGCCATACGCGAGTTGGCGCACGCCCTCGGGGCCGCCGTGGGCGCCAGCCGCGCGGCCGTGGATTCCGGCTGGATTCCCTACCGCCACCAGGTGGGCCTGACCGGCCGCACCGTGCGCCCCAAGCTCTACGTGGCCTGCGGCATATCGGGCCAGATCCAGCACCTGGCCGGCATGTCCGGGGCCAACGCCATCGTGGCCATCAACACCGACCCCGAGTGCCCCATGATGCAGCAGGCCACGGTCGCCGTGGCGGGCGACATGTTCGAGCTGATCCCCCTGATCGTCGCCGAGGTCAAGAAGCGCAAGGGCGCGGCCGTAGCGGCCTGAGCCCTACGCGAAGGGGCGGGAAAGGGATTCTTCCCCCAGGCCCTGGCTTTCCAGGAAGGCCTTGGCCAGGTTCTCCTCGGCCTCGCGCCACCTGAACTCCTCGGCGTCCTCGCCGATGTCCATGGAGCCCCCCGCGATCATGGCGTGGCCGCCGCCCCGATTGCCGCCGCCGAGCACGCGCTTGAGCACCCGGCCCGCGCCGCCGCGCGGATCGTCGGTGCGCAGCGAGACGTGCAGGCGGCCCTTGTAGCGTCCCGTCACCAGGCTCCAATGGGCTTTCTCGTAGGTCAGGAGGAAATCGGCGATCTGGGCCACCCGCTCGGGAAACACGATCGCGCCCAGATGGACGCCGACCACGGCGCGGCAGGCGAAGGCCCCCGCCAGCCCCCGGGCCAGCACCGCGAAGTAATCCGCCTGGCGGCGCGGATAGGATATGCTCCAGAGAGTCTTGACGTTGGCCCAGGGCCAGAAGGCGCGGTAAATCTCGAGATCGCGGACGTCCGAATCCCGGCCCAGGTTCTGCGTCTCCGAGCCAATCCCATAGACGATGGCCGTGGCCAGGCGCCGCGGGACCTTCAGGCCGGAGAGCAGCAGGGCCTCGCCCAAGAGCGTGGTCGTGGCCCCCGCCTCCTCGTCGATGAGCGCGATCTCGGCCGCGGTGTCGGCGTGGCGGGCGTGATGGTCGATGATGAGCAGGGGCCGGCGGCGAGGCGGGAAGCGGTTGTTACGGAAAGGGGGCTGGGTGTCGACCAGGGCCACGTTCTGGGCCGCGGCCAGTTCGCCCTTGCGCAGGGGCAGCGCCGGAATGTTCAGGCGCTCCGCCATCAGGCGGTTCTCCCGGCGGCCGATGACGCCCCCGTAGCGGATGCGGCAGCGGATGCGGGCCAGGTTCGAGGCCAGGTAGGAGAGCACCCAGGCGCTGGCCAGGGAATCGGGATCGGGGTAGTCGTGGGTGAGAACGAGCATGGGATTGGCCCGCCCGCCCATCCGGACCAGCTCGCGCAGGAGCTTGCGCGCGTGGAAGCCGTTGCTCACAGCGTCGCCCGCAGGCCCACGAAGAAGAGCCACAGCAGGACGGATACGGCCACGGCGATGGCCTTCTCGCGGGTATTGCGGCGGAACAAGTCCACCACCGTCCGGCGTACCGGATGCGGCGCGATCTCGCGCAGGAAGTTATCCAGGATGCGGTGCAGGTTCTGCAGGTTATCGATCTGGATGAGCTCGCCGCGGCGCGCCACGGAGATGACCCCGCGCTCCTCGCTGACCACGAGCGTCACCGCGTCGGTGCGCTCGGAAAGGCCCAAGGCCGCGGTGTGGCGCAGGCCCATGTGCGTGATCTTGCCGAAATCCTTGGACAAGGGCAGGTGCACCCCGAAGCGCGTCACCCGCCCCGCCTCTATGACCATGGCCCCGTCATGGCCCAGCGAATGGGAGTCGAAGATGCTCTCTATGACAGCCTCGGAGAGCTCGCCGTGAAGCTCCCAGCCGCCCTCCATGTGCCGGTCCAGGGGATCGCGCCCGCGCACCACGATCAGCGCGCCCACCTTATCGCGGGCCAGATCCGAGAGCGCCCGCACCAGGATGTCGGGCTCCTGGGGCGCGAAGGGCTGGCGGCGGCCCCGCACGATGCTCCAGACGGCGATGCGCTCGAAAATGGAGCGCAGCTCCTCCTGGAAGATCACCACCACGGCGATGATAAAAATCGCGAAGAAACCCTGGAAGATCCAGATGGTCATGAACATCCCGGTCAGGCGGGCGATCATGTAGACGCCCATCAGTATGAGCAGGCCCAGGACCACGAAAGCCGAGCGGGTCTGCTTGAACCAGACCAGAAGGGCGTAGATGAGCAAGGCCACGAGCCCCATGTCCATGACGTCGGGGGCGGCCACCGGCTTGATCGCGAGCGCCACGGCGCTATTCTACCTTAATCTAGGGCGTCCGATTCGGGGTGGCTGCTCGTCACCCACGGCGCTGGGCCGCATGCCGTAAACTAAGCGCGGCGCGCGCCGTCCAGCGCCGCGCAACCGCCGCCTCCATATCAGGGGGGCGGCGGTTCCGTTAGGGGTGGCCCAGCGCCGTTTAATCGTTTGACGGCATTCGTCCCCCGACGGAACAGCCGGCCCCCGCGGGGGGCCGTCTGGATTCGCGATGCTGCGCATCGCGAATGGTTTAACAGCAGTATCCCGCATGCCGTAAACTGAGCGCGGCGCGCCGTCCAGCGCCGCGCAACCGGCGCCCCCATATGAGGGGGGCGCCGGTTCCGTTAGGGGTGGCCCAGCGCCGTGTCGTCGTTTGACGGCATTCGTCCCCCGACGGGACAGCCACGGCTCATCCCCACAGGCGCACCGCCCAAACGGTCAGGATGAAGTTGGCCAGGGCCGCGGGCAAAATCCCGGTCCAGCCCAGGCTCAGCAGCTGGTCGAAGCGCAGGCGCGGGAAGGTCCAGCGGATCTGCATCATAAGAAAGAGCACCGCGCCCGTCTTGGCCGCGAAGACCGCGAGCATGCCCGCGCCCCCGGCCCAGCCCGAGAAGCGCGCGCCGGGGATTTGCCAGCCGCCCAAAAACAGGCTGACGCACACGCCGGCCACCACCACCGATTCGACGAAATCGGCCAGCATGAACATGCCGAACTTCATGCCCGAGTACTCGACGAAGTAGCCTACGATCTCGGGCTCGCCCTCGGGCAGGTCGAAGGGCACGCGCCGGGTCGCCGCGATGCCCGCGGTCAGGAACAGCAGGAAGGCCGCCGGCTGCAGCAAGGCGCCCCAGGCCGGCAGCCAGCCGCCCAGCAGCCGCCCTTGCCAGCGCACCGCCTCCTGCAGGTCCAGGGTGCCGTAGACGAACATCGGCCCCGCCAGGACGGCCGCCATGCCCGCCTCGTAGGCGATGAGCTGGGCGGCGCCGCGCAGGCCTCCGAGCAGGCCGTAATTCGCCCCGGAAGCGTAGCCCGCCATCACCACGCCGTGCGCCCCGAGGGCGAGCAGCCCCATGACCAGGACCAGCCCCACCGGGCTGGGCACCGGCTGCAGGCTCCACGCCCGCCCGGCGAGTTCGACCTCGCCGCCATAGGGAAGAAACGCCAGGGCGGCCAGGCCGCAGCCCAGGGTCAAGGCCGGGGCCAGGGCGTGGAAGAGCGGGTCGGCGCGCCGGCCCACGAAATTCTCCTTGGTCATGAGCTTGAGCGCGTCCGCCAGCGGATGAAACAGGCCGAGGAGGCGCCAATTCAGAACGGCGGCGCGGTTGGCGCCGATGCGGTCCTGTATGACGGCGCTTTGCTTGCGCTCCACCCAGGTCAGCAAGCCGGCCAGCCCCAGACCGAAGGCCAGCCCATAGACCACCTTGGTCAGCGCCCAGAGCCAGTCCGTCACGGCGGACTCCCGCCCAAGGCCGCGCGCAGCCGGTCGAATATCCACCAATCCGGCCGGGCTTGGCCCAGGGGCTCCAGCGCCCGGCGGTAGGCCTGCGTCCGCGATTCGAAATTCATCGGCCCCGCCGCCCCTGCCTTTGGATCTTGTCCTGCAGCAGCAGCAGCCCATGCAGGACCGTCTCGGGCCGGGGCGGGCAGCCCGGGATGTAAACGTCCACCGGTATGATGGTGTCGATGCCCTGGACCGTAGCGTAATCGTCGTAGAAGCCGCCGGTGCAGGTGCACACCCCGAAGGCCGCCACCCACTTGGGCGCGGCCATCTGCTCGTATATGCGGCGCAGGACCGGAGCGAGCTTATGGCTGACGGTGCCCACGACCATGAGCAGATCGGCCTGCCGGGGTGAGAAGCGGGGGAAGCCCGCCCCGAAACGGTCCATGTCGTAGTGCGCGGCCGCCACGGACATGTACTCCATGCCGCAGCACGCCGTGACGAATGGATACTGGAACAGGGAGTATTTCCGCGCCCAGCCCAAGACGGCGTCGAGGCGCGAGGCCGCGAACCCCGCCTCCATCAGCGGCATGAGAGGACCCCCTTGCGCCAGAGATAGGCCAGCATGAAGGCGGCCAAGCCCGTGAAGGCCGTCACCGCGCCCAGGGCCGCGGCGTCCAGGCCGGTCCGCGCCAGGGCCCAGGGCAGAAGGAAGGCCAGGTCCGCGTCGAATACCACGAACAGCACGGCGAAGCGCCAGTAAAGGACGCTCGCGCCGCGGCCCTCCTCGTCGAGCGGGGGCAGGCCCGTCTCGTAGGGAAGCTCCGCGTCGGCCGAGTGCGGCGGCGACGGCCCGAAGAGCCGGCCCGAGCGCGAAAACAGCGCGACCAGCGCCAAGACCAGCAGCAGGTCGAAGAGGGCGGCGGTCACGGGGCCCCCGCCCGCCACGGCATGTTGACCAGCCACGGCGTCAGGCCCAGCAGGACGGCGGCGCCGGCGAAGGCCGCGACGACTCCCCAGCCGCGCGCGGGCCGGGCTTGCGCAGGAGCCGTATGCCGGTCGGGCGGGTCGAAATACATGTCCCGGATAAGGCCGAGGTAATAGCCCAAGGCCACCACGGCGCCGAGACCGCCCAGGATCATGGGCGCGTAGAGGCCGGCTTTGAGCGCCTCCCAAAAGACCAGGAACTTGGCCGCGAATCCCGCCGTGGGCGGAATGCCGGCCAAGGCCAGCAGGAGGGCCGCCAGCGCCGCCGCCTGCGCCGGCCGCGCTCGCGCCAGACCCCGGAGTTGCCGGCGCGAGCTTATCCCCGCGGTCCTGAGCCAGAGGAAGGCCCCCCCGCTCATGAACACGTAGACGGCGAGATAGAAAAAGAGCGCCCCCTCCGCCGTCCGGACGCGGCCCCCCCGCGCCCAGGCGGCCACGGCCAGCATCATGAAGCCGACGTGGGAGATGGAGGAATAGGCCAGCAGGCGCGCCAGGTTCGTCTGGCGCAGGGCCGCGACCGCTCCGAAAAGTATGGTCAGGCTGGCCGCCCACGGCAGGGCGGCGGCGAAGGCTCCCGCGGGAGCGATCGAGGCCAGGCGCGCGAGCAGCAGAACGGCCGCGGCCTTCAGCGCCGTGGAGAAGAAGCCCGCCAGCTCGGGATCGCTGGCCTCGTAAACGTCGGGCAGCCAGAAGTGCAGCGGCACCGCGCCCAGCTTGAAGAGGGCGGCGGCGCCCATGAGGGCCAGTCCGGCGCCGCCCAAGCCTCCCGGCGCGGCCCCCAGCGCCAGGCTGCCCGCCGCCGCGTAGTGCAGGGCCATCCCCATCAAGAAGAACGCGGACGCCGTGGAGCCCGCGAAGAAATACTTGACCGCGGCCTCGAGCCCGGTCGCCGAACGCGAGCGCGACACCAGCAAATAAGCCGGCAGGGACATCGTCTCCAGGCCCAGGAACAACGTGAGCAGATTCGCCGAGACCGCGATCAAGCCCATGCCGACCAGGGCGGCCAGAACCAGCGCCGGCGGAACCTCGTCCGCGGGCTCCATCACGTAGAGCAGGGGCAGAGCGGCCGCGAAAAACACACCTTGCAGGGACCGGCCCAAGGCGTCGAGGCCGAGCAGGGGGGCGCTGGCGGCCTCCGGGGTCGGGGCCAGAAGCGCCAAGGCGGCCGCGACGAAGGCCAGGGACGCGGCCTTGAGCCCGGCGCCGGGCGCGGCGCGCCGTACGGCCCCCGCCGCCAGCACGAACAAAACGCCCGCGGCCAGCGCGCATTGCGGCCAAAGCAGGCGCAAGGGGGGCAGCATGCCGCCGCCGGACAGCCCCGTCATGGCACCAACCCCAGCAGGGCCGGCTGCAGCAGGCGCAGCCACGGTCCCGGATACAGGCCGATGGCCAGCATCAGGCCGCAGAGCAGCCACAAAAGGGCGCGCTCGCGTCCGCCCAAATCCGTCACCGAAGGGCTGACGGAGCCGGGGCCGGGCGCGTCCCAGAAGACCTCCTGATAGGCGGGCAGGACGTAGGCCGCGGAAAGCGTCACGCCGGCCACGCCCGCCACGGCCAGTATGGGAAGCGCCCTGGCCATGCCGAGCAGGGACATGAACTCCCCCACGAAGCCGTTGAGCCCGGGCAGGCCGATCGAGGCCATGAACGCGAAGCCGAAGAAGAAAGTCAGCCACGGAGCCCGGGCGTAGAGCTCCCCATAATCGGACAGTCCCCGCCGGTGCCCGCGCTCGTATAGGAATCCCAACAGCAGGAAGAGCGCGCCCGTGGTCAATCCGTGATTGAGCAGCTGCAGGCCGCCGCCGAGCAGGCCCTCCGGCGTGCGCGAAAGCACTCCGAGCATGCAGAAGCCCAGGTGGGCCACGCTGGAATAG
Organism: Elusimicrobiota bacterium; assembly: GCA_028717865.1. GTDB lineage: Bacteria > Elusimicrobiota > Elusimicrobia > UBA1565 > UBA9628 > UBA9628. The sequence continues at coordinate 9,780 of JAQUMZ010000043.1, forward strand.
GCCACCAGGCGCTTGAGGTCTCTCTGCGCCATGGCGCAGAAAGCCCCGTAGACGACGTTGACCGCGGCCAGACCGCCCAGCCACGGCATGAGCGACCACGTCAGCTCGGGAAACAGCGGCCAGAGCACGCGCAAGAATCCGTAGACGCCCATCTTGAGCAGCACGCCGGCCAGCATGACCGAGCCCGCGGCGGGGGCTTCGGTATGCGCGTCGGGCAGCCAGGTGTGCAGAGGCACGATGGGGATCTTGACCGCGAAGCCCAGGGCCATGCCTATGAAAATCAGCGTGCCGGCCGCGCCCGGGGGCCCCTTGAGCCGGGCCAGGTCCCAGGTCAGCTCCCCGGCGGCGCGCGAGTACATGGTAACGGCTCCGATGCTTCCCAGCAGGAGGAAGATCCCGCCGCAGAACGTGAACAGGAAGAACTTCATCGCCGCGTGGCGCCGCCCGGCGCCGCCCCAAAGGCCGATGATGAAGAACATGGGGACCAGCACGGATTCCCAGAATACGAAGAAAAGGAAGAGGTCGCGGGACAGGAAAAGGCCCAGCAGAGCGGACTCCATGAATAGGAAGGCCGCCCAAAACCCGGGCGGGAATTCCCCCGCCCAGGAGCCGAGGAGGCTCGCCGCGGTCAGGAAAGCTGTAAGCCAGCACAAGGCCAACGAAAGCCCGTCGAGACCCAGCAGATAGCGCACGCCCAGGAGGGCAAAGCCCCCCCCGCCGGCCGCGGCCCCCGAACGCGCGGCCGGAGCCAGGGAAATCGCGTAAGCCAGCGTAGCCAGCGCGGCCAGCAGGGCGACCCAGCGCGCGCGCCGGCCGGCCAGGAGCGCCGCCGCGCCCCCCAGCGCCGGCGCCAGCCAGAGCGCGGTCAGGCTCATCGCGCCCCCCAGGCCAGCAGGGCCGCCGCCGACGCCAGCATCCACCACAGGGCATCGGAGACGCTGCCCGTGGCCAGGCGCCCCGCCCCGTCGGACAGCCCGCGGCAGGCCGAGGCCGAGCGCTCCAAGGCGGCGTCCCAAGTGTCGCGGTCCCAGACCCGCCCCACCCTGTCCCCGGTGCGGCGCAGCCGCGACCAGAGGCTGGAGACGAGCCGACGCCAGCCGAAATCCGCGAAGCAAAGGGCCTCGAGGCCGGGACGGCGCCGGCGCCAGTCCCAGTCCCACGAAGGCTTGCGCACGGCCAGCGCGTAGGCGGCCGCCGCGCCCGCCGCCGCCGCCGCCAGTCCCAGCGCCGAGACGCGCGGCGAAAGGCCCGGCAGTTCCGGGGCCGCCGCCGCGGCGGGCCAGCCCGCCCGCAGGACCCGCGGCAAAAACGCCGCCGCCCAGCCCGCGGCCAGCGCGCCCAGGGCGAGCAGAACCGTCGGCGCCGCCATGACGGGCCCGGGCTCGCGCAGGCCGGGCTGCGGCCGCTGGTCCGGCCGCGGCCCCCAGAAGACGAGCAGGAGCATGCGGAAAATGTAGAGCGAGCCGCCGAAGCCGATGGCCA
>JAQUMZ010000044.1 GCA_028717865.1 Elusimicrobiota bacterium
CCGACGATATAGAGCGCGCCGTCGGAGGCCAAGGTCACCGTGTGGTAGGCCCGGGCGCGCGAGAGGTCACCCGCCAAGGTCCAGGTGCTGCCCATGGGGTCGTAGACCTCCACGTACCGGATGGGATCGCCCATTTGGGCGATGGCCTGGGCGCCTCCGGCAACGAGGACCTTGCCGTTGGGCAGCAGGGTGGCGGTGTGATTGTGCCTGGGTACGCTCAAGGGTGCGATGGTCGCGGCCCAGCCCGCGGCGTCGTCGGCCGGGTCGTATATATAGGAATCGCCCACCTCGCCGAAGCTGTCGTTGCCCCCCGCCACGAGCACGGTCCCGTTGGAGAGCAGGGTGGCCGTATGGGAGTGCAGGCCCGCGGGCAGGGCGGCGGCCGGGCTCCAGGCTCCGGTGACGGGATCGTAGATTTCCACGGAGGCCAGGACGCCCGAGGCGCTTTGGCCGCCCGCGACGAGCACCCTGCCGTCCTTGAGCAGGGTTGCCGTGTGCACCGCGCGCCCCTGGTTTAGGGGCGCGGCCGCGCGCCAGGCCCCGGCGGTGGAGTAGTAGATATCGACCTGGTCCAGGTATTGGCCCTCGGCGTAGCCGCCGATGGCCATCACGTTGCCCGCGGCGTCCACGACGGCCGCGTGCAGGCTGCGCGAGGAGATCATGGGGGCGGTGGGAATCCAGAGCCCGGTGTCGGGATAGTAGATTTCGGCGCCGCGGATGGAGCCGCTGGACTCCGAGTTCGTGGAGTAGCCGCCCGCGACCAGGACGCGCCCGTTGGCCATGAGGCTGGCGGTGTGCAGGCTGCGCACCGCATGCATGGAGCCCGTAGGCTGGCCGGTGCCGGCGCGCAGGTCCAGGACCTCGGAAGTGGCCAATATGTTGGTTCCGTTGGTGCCGCCGGCGACCAGCAAGCGGCCGTCGGGCAGGGTGGTGGCGGTGTGGTTGCCGCGCTTTGATTGCAGGGCGGGGGAGCCCATCTCGGACCAGGCGGACGGAGCGGGGATGACGGCGAGCGCGCGTTCGAGCGCGCCTACGGCGCAGGTGTAGGAATCGAGGCCGTAGCAGCCCCGGCCTCCCAAGGAAACGATGTCGCCGGCCGGGGTCAGCATGGCGGTGCCGTTGTATGATGCCCTGGAGTAGATTCCCTCGATGCGGTGCGTGTATTCCCAACTGTTGGCCTGGTCGGGCTCCGGATGCGTTGGGTAGTATTTCGCGACGTCGCTGAAGATCATGCTGCGGATGACCACGGTGGCGACTCCCGTCTGGAAATCCGCATTGCCGACCTTGACGGAGTTCATGACGATCTGGGCCGTTCCGGACAGGTTGTTGATATTGGGCCAGACGTGCGGCGGGTCTGCGATCCCGTCATCCGAGGAGGCCGGGGAACTCTGCGCGCTGGGCGTGCTGGCCGCGACCTCCCCGGCGAGGTTGGTGATGGTGGCCAGGAACGATATTGTACCGCTGCCATCCGCAGCGGCGGCCACGGTTTGGCCGGAGAGATCGGCGGTCCCGCCGGTAAGGGTTATGGCCACCCGGGGGTCTTCGGCATAGGTTTCGTCATAGGTGGTATGGATGTTGCCGGAGTTCAGATAGAAATAGCCTCTGGCTACGGTATTACCGACCCAAGCGGCGGGCAAGCCTTGCATCGTCAGGGTCGCCACCAGTTGGCCGCCGGTGATGGTCGTCGGGGGATCGTCCTCGGTGATGTCTCCGGCCCACGTCACCTGGCCGGCGGTCGTGGGATAGTTAAAGGACACGTCCGTCGCGAAGTCCTTGAACAGCATGCTGCCCATGCCGGCTTCCGGAGTTATGGTGAACGGCCGGCCTGCGAATCCGCACGTGGCGCCCTGGCAATAAACCGAGGTCCCCTCGAGGCTGACGTGCAGTCCGGTCCGGGTCGCCGGATCTCCGGGCGTGAACCAAATCTCGCCCCACGAGGTCTTGATGCCCGGCGAGGAGAAGAAAATGTCGCCGTCCACGATGTGGCCGTTGACGGGCTTGGACAGCGGGAATTCCAAGTTGATGCCGAGCGTCCCGCCCTGGACGACGTTGGTCGCCATCTTGACGATCTGGCCCACGCCCAGGCCGTTGACGACGGAGTCGGCCTGGAGGGGTTCGGAAACCGAGGCGATGTAGGTGGTCGTGATATTGCCCAGGCCGCCCATGACGTATACGCCGCCGTCTCCGGAGAGGACGGCGGAATGCCCCAGCCGCCGCATGTCCATGGTCTTGGCGTAGACCACGGTGTCGCTGATGGGATCGTAGATTTCGGTCGACTCCAGCAAGCCCAGGCTTTCCTGGGTGTTGCGGCCGTTGAAGCCTCCGACCAGGAAGACCTTGCCGTCCCCGAGCGTGGTCGCCGTGTGGAAGGCCCGGGCCTGGCCCAGGGGATGGCCGGATATGAAGTGCCCGTGGGCCGCGGTTTGGTCGGGCACGAACACCTCGGTGGTGTTTAGCCAGGTCGGGGCGGCGTCCTTGTTGAAGCCGCCCGCGAAGAAGATCCGGCCGTTGGCGAGCAGGCTGGCCGTGTGGTTGGCGCGGCCTTGCAGCAGGGTCGGTCCCGGGAGCACGAAGCCGTAGCTCGCGGCGCAATTGTCCGTGGGGGCGGGATTAACGGGGGTGAATATCCGGCAGGTTTTCCGGAGGTCGGCGCTGCCCGGGCCGTCGGTCCCGCCGCAAATCAGCACCGAGCCGTCCTTGAGCAGGGTCGCGGTGTGGTTGCCGCGGGTTTCTCCCAGGGAGAAAGTGGGGCGCCAGCAATTGTACGCGGGGCTGTATATTTCGGCGGTGAGCAGCGCCGTGCCGGCCGCGCTGAAGCCGCCCGCGACCAGGACCTCGCCGTTGGGCAGCAGGGTCGCCGTATGCGAGGCCCGGGCCACGCTCATGTCCGGGCCCCGGAGGATGCCGGCTTGGTTGTCCAGGATCAAAAAAACGTCGTTGGTGATGTGGCCGGCCGCTCCGGCGTCGTCTATGCCGCCCGCCATGAGCATGGTCCGGTTGGGCAGATAGGTCGTGGTGTGTCCGTAGCGCTTGGTGGGCTTCAGCGCGTCGGCTTGCGCCGTGGACGCCGACGCCGCGAGCGCGAGGGCGGCCAAGCCCGCCGCGAGCCAGGGTTTGTTGCGTGCCATAGACGCCGCCAGGGAGCGTTTCCCCAGCGACCGACGTCAGGGTAGCAGCCGGATGTTACAAAAACAAGAACGAAAGAGGCGCATTAAGACCAGTGCGGTGCGAATGGCGGAACGGAGCGGGCCTCGCATGCCGTAATCCAGCGCGGCGCGTCGTCCAGCGCCGCGCAACCGACGCGCCCATATGAGGGGCGCGGCGGTTCCGTTAGGGTGGCAAGACCGGCATTGTCCCCCACCGGCACGAACGGCCCCCGCGGGGGGTCGTTCGGATTCGCGATGCTTCGCATCGCGAATGGTTTAACAGCAGTGGCCCGCGTGCCGTAATCCAAGCGCGGCGCGTCGTCTAGCGCCACGCAACCGCCGCCCCCATACGGGGGGCGGCGGTTGCGTCGGGGGTGGCTATGCCGTTGGGATTTACGGCAGGGCAAGCACCGAAGCCCCTCGTTCCACCTTGGAGTTCTCCGGATCGAGCGTTTTCTTTCCGTCGACCACGAACCAATAGCGGTAGTTGGTCGCGGGCAGAAGGTGCAAGGTCAGGGCCCAGGTGCCGCCCCGGCGTGCCATGTCCTTGTGGCCCCCGCGCACTATGAAGGCTCCGGCGAGGCGGACGTTCTTGGCGGAGGGGGCGTCGAGCTTGAAATCCACGGGAACCGCCCGGGCTTTCTCGGCCGCGGCGGCCGGAGCTTTTGCGGTCGTGCGCAGCTCGGGCGTCTGCCGCCGCTTCGGGGGTTCGGCCAAGAAAGATGGTTTGGGCGCTCCCAAGAGGCTTCTTTGAGCCTCGGGCGCCGGTTTGGGAGGCTCCGGCGCCGGCGCCGCGGCTACGGGCGCGGGCGCCTCGGCGGCTGGGGGCGGGGCCTTGGCCGGCTTGCGTCTGGGTTGCGGGACCGGGGCCGGGACCGGCGCGTTGAGGTGCTGGTAGAGCTTGGCCGCCACCGCGCCTCCGAAGACGATGACCAAGACGGCGTCGAGCACCAGCAGCACGGCCCAGAGCTTCTGGCCGCGGCGATTGGGCGGGCGCTTCTCGGAGGGCGGCGCGGGATCGACATCCTTCTTGATCCCGAACAGGTCGACCATGTAAAGAATTATAGAGTGTGGGGAATGGGATGTCAACGAAAGAAACCACCCCCGACGGAATGGCGGTCCCCCCTCGTATGGGGGACCGCCAGACTCGTCGCCCTTTGGGCGACGAGTTCGCTCATGGGGTCACTGAAACTGGGCTAATACCTTTTGCCAGAGGCCCTGGGCCTTGAGCAGGGCTTCGGCGACCTCGCGCACGGCGCCGTCGCCCCCCTCGCGCGCGGTGACCCAGTGGGCCGCGGCGCGCACCTCGGGCCGGCCGTTGCGCACCGCGACGGCCACCCCGGCCAGGCGCATGACGGGCAGGTCCTGGATGTCGTCGCCGATATAGAGGATATCCCGGGGTTCGGCCTTGGCGGCGCGGCAGATCTCGGCCAGGACGGCCTTCTTGTCGAGGCGGTGCTGGTAGACGTAGGTCATGGACAGCAGCTTCATGCGCTCGGCCACGCCCTTGGACAAACGTCCCGAGATGACCCCGGTCCGCAGCCCCATCTGGGCCAGCCAGTTGAGGGCGATGGAGTCCTGGGCGTGTATCCCCTTGAACTCCACGAGCTCTCCGCGGGTGTCGACGAAGTGGTAGATATGGCCGTTGGTCACCACTCCGTCGACGTCCATGAGCACGACCCGCACGCGGCGCAGGCGGGCCGCCAGCGCCCGGGCGCTCAGCCGGGGCATGCGGCCAGTTCCTCGGCGGCGTTGACCACGGCCTGCAGCGATTCCTGACGCGGTGAGCCCAGCTCCAGGCGCAGTATCCGCCGGCCGCCCTGGAGCAGGGCGGCGTAGTCCCCCCGGGCCTGGGCCCGGTGCAGGGTGCCGAAGGTGAAGCCCTGGCCGGGGACGGCCAGCGTTTGCGCGTCGGGCTCGACCAGCTGCAGGAAGAGGCCGTTGGCTTTCCCCCCCTTATGCAGTTGTCCGGTCGAATGCAGGTAGCGGGGGCCGTATTCGACCACGACGGGGTTCTTCACGCCCCGGCGCAGGCGGCGCTGGAGGGTTTCCAGCCTGAGCCGGGCTTCCTCGTCGGGATGGACGTAGGCCAGAACGGCGCAGTAGTCCCCGGCCTGGAGGCGCCCCAGATGCTCCGCCAGGACCCGTTTGAGGGGCAGGTCCAGGCCGCGGTTGGCTCCGAGCCGCGCGAGCAGTCCCGGGTCGGCGTAGGCGGCCAAGCCGCCGGCGCGCAGGTCCGCGGTCTGCTTGGGCAGTTCTCCGGCCTCCAGCCCCCCCAGCAGCCGCTTGGTCTGATCCTTCGCGCTCTGGACGTCCGGCTGGTCGAAGGGATCGACTCCCAGGAGGAAGCCCGCCGCGGCGGTGGCGGCCTCCCAGATGAAGAACTGCGCGGCCAGCTCGTAGCGATCGGCGAGGGCGAAGCGCAGCACCGGGTGGCCGGCTTTCTCGAGCGCCAGCAGTTTCGCCTCCTCCTCGCGGCGCGGGCTTTCCTTGAGGGTCAGCCACGCGAAGACCCGGTCGGGGCCGTAGGCCTCGGGGCCCTCCAGGGGCTCTGCGACCACGGGCACGATGCCGCGGCCCTCCTTGCCGGTGGACTCGGCGATGAGCTGCTCGACCCACAGGCCGAACGGCTCCAGGGCCGGATGCAGGCAGAGGGTCAGCTTGTCGCGGCCTTGGCGCGCCAGGCGGCCCAGCTCGGCGCCCAGGCGCAGGCCCGGGTCGGCCGACCCGTCGGCCGCCTGCGCGCAGGAGCGCGCGGCGGCGCGCGCCCCCGCCAGCAGGCGTTCGCAATCGACGCCCATGACCGCGGCCGGAACCAGCCCGAAGAGCGACAGCGCCGAGAAGCGTCCGCCCACGTCGGTCGGGTTGAGGAAGACCTTGCGGAAACCCCTGGCGGCGGCGGTTTTGGCCAGGGAGGTCTGCGGCTCCGTGATGGCCGCGAACTGGCGGCCCGCGCCGTTTCCGGAACGCCGTCGCGCCAGCTCGAAGAAATATTCCATCAGGCAGTTCGGCTCGATGGTCGAGCCCGACTTGCTGGAGACGAAGAAGAAGGTCCGCTCCAGGGGGATGCGCCGCTCCAGCGCGGCCACCGCGGCGGGATTGGTGGAATCGAGCACCTCCAGCGCGGGCCAGCCCGCCGCCGGCTCGAAGCAGCCGCGGAAAACCTCGCAGGAAAGGCTCGAGCCCCCCATGCCCAGGACCACCGCGCGCTCGAAGCCCTCGCGTTTCAGTTCGGCGGCGAAGGAGCGCACGGGCCCCAGGCCGGCGGCCATGGCGTCGGGCAGGGTCAGCCAGCCCAGGCTGTTGCGGATGATCTTCTGATGCCCCGGCTCGCTCTTCCACAAGGACGCATCCTTGGCCCAAAGCCGCCGCGGGAAGCGGGCGCGGCGCAATTCGCCCAGCGCCGCCTCCAGTTGGCCGTCCTCGGCCAGGACGGCGGCTTTCTTGGCGGAAACGGTCGCGAGGATGGAATCGTAGGACTTGGAGAAGGCGGAGAGTCCTTCCGCTTCCAGCCGGCGCGTCGCGGCGTCCAGGTCGACGCCCAGGTCGGCTAGCCTTTTCCAAACCGCCGCGGCCTCCAGGACCTCCTCCCCCAGGCTCGGCCGGCAGAGGCCGTGGTCCCGGAATGCGTCGAGCGTGGCCGGCGGCATGGTGTTGACCGTGTCGGCGCCGATGAGCTCGGCGACGTACAGGGTGTCCTGGTAGGCGGGGTTCTTGGCGCTGGTCGAGGCCCAGAGCAGGCGCTGGGGCCGGGCGCCCTTGCGCTTCAAGGCCAGGAACCGTTCGCTGGAAAAAACGCGCTGGTACAGCTGATAGGCCAGCTTGGCGTTGGCGACGGCCGCGCGGCCCATGAGCGCAGCGGCCTGGCGGCCGGCCTCGCCGCCGCGCCCGGCGATTTTCTCCAGCTCCTTGTCCACGGCGGTGTCGACGCGGCTGACGAAAAAGCTGGCCACCGAGGCCGCGCCGGAAAGGTCCTTGCCGCGCGCGGCGCGCCGTTCCAGGCCGGCGAGAAACGCCTCGACGACTTGGGCGTAGCGCGCCTGCGCGAAGAGCAGGGTCACGTTGACCGGGACGCCGTCGGCGATGGTTCCCGTTATCGCCGGCAGGGCCGCTTCCGTGCCCGGGATCTTGATCATGACGTTGGGGCGGCCCACCAGCTTGTGCAGGCGCAGCGCCTCGGAGTGGCTGGCCTTGGCGTTCTGCGCGAGGTTCGGGGGCAGCTCCAGGCTGACGAAGCCGTCCCGCCCGTTCGTCTCCCGGAAAACCCCGGCGAGGCTGTCGGCGGCCGCGCGGATGTCCTCCACGGCCAGGGCCTCGAAAAGGGCCTGGGGCTGGGGGGTGCTTCCGGCGAGCCGGCGGATGGAATCGTCGTAGTCGTGCGAAGCGGACAAGGCCTTCTCGAAGATGGTCGGGTTGGAGGTCAGGCCCTTGACCCCGTCGGCCTCGATGAGCCGCTTGAGCGCGCCCGACTCCAGCAGTTCGCGGCTGATGAAATCGATCCAAACGCTGACGCCGAAGCGCGCCAGTTCCCGCAGCGGGCCGTTCTTGCTCATGGTTTCGCCTCCCGGAACTCTTTCTCCAGGGCCGTGACCTTGTCGCGCCGCCGCACGTGCCGCTCGGCGTTGGAGAAGCGCGCCTTCAAAAAGGCCCGCGCGACCTCGCCGGCAAGCTCGGGCCCTATGACCCGTCCGCCCAGGCAGAGCACGTTGACGTCGTCGTCCTCGACGCCCTGGCGCGCCGAGAAGGTGTCGTGGCAGAGGCCGGCACGGATGCCGGGCATCTTGTTGGCCGCCACGCACGCCCCGACGCCGCTGCCGCAGACCACGATGCCCCGCTCGGCTCTGCCCGCGCGCACGGCGTCGGCGGCCTTGCGCGCGAAATCCGGATAATCCACGGGCTCGGGTCCGTCGACGCCGAGGTTCAGGACCTCATGGCCGTCGCGTTCCAGCGCGCGTTGCAGCCAGCGCTTAAGCTCGTACCCCGCATGGTCGGCGGCTATGGCCAATCTCATAAGCCGGTCATCCCTCCTACCCCATAGAATCGGTCAGGCTTATAGGTGCCAGGTTTCACGGTTCATCCCCGTAGTTTCTGGAGAAGCCTGGCACCTTGCCTGACATTCTAACCTCTAGCCGGAATCCGGTCAATCCTCTCCAGGACCGCCGCCGCGTCGGCGGCGTCGAGACTCGGCGCCAGGGGCAGCGATCGCCGCCGGGCGCGGCGCAGCGCGCGCAAGAAAGCCGTCCGCAGGCCCGGGTCCGCGAACAGCCCCCCGCGCCACGAGACCGGCATGGGGCCCTTCCAGCGCAGGCCGCGCCCGGCCTCGGCGGCCAGCCGCGCCAGGTGCGCCGCCGCCTCGGCGCGTATGCGCCGGGCCGCGGCGTCGCCGTCGCGGGCCAGGCGCAGGATGCGCCGGGCCGCGGCGGCCGTGGCGCGCACGGCGCGCGGCTCGCGGGCGAGCTTGAGCGGGTCGAGCCGCAGCCGGCGCCGCAGCCGGGCGTCGCGCAGGGCGCGGCGTCCGATCCAAAATCCGGAGCCCTCGTCGCCCAGGAGTTGGCCCCAGCCGCCGGAGCGGCGCGCGGCTCCCGAGCCGTCCCGGGCCAGGGCTATGGAGCCGGTGCCGCCCACCACCAGCACGCCGGGGCCTCCGGAGAAGGCGGCCGCGTGGGCCAGTTCCACGTCCGATACGACGACCACCCGCCTGGCCCAGCCGCGCAGCAGGCGCCGGGACCGGTACCGGCTGGCCGGGTCCCAGAGGCCGGCGCAACCCAGGGTCAGGCGGTCCAGGGCGGCGAAGCCCAGGCGCCGGCGCAAACGGGGCATAGCCTCCGGCAGGCCGGTCCAGGGCCGGGCGGGCAGCCGGGCCCGGCGCAGGACGCGTCCGTGTTCGTCGGCGAGAGCCGCGCGCAGCCAGGTGCGGCCGAGGTCGAGGCCCAGGCGGAAGGCGCGGCGCGGCGCGCGCCGCTTCACGGTCCGGCCTTGAACAGGGGCGCGCGCTCGGTCTCCGAGACGAGGTTCATGAGCGCGTTCTGCAGGGCCCTGGCCCAGGCAATGGCGCTCTCCCGGTTCTTGGCGGGGACCTTGGGGTCCATCATCTCGCGAACGACGTTCTGGACGATGCCGCGGCGCGCGTCGAGAGAGTCGTCGAGCCTGACCTTGAGCGTGGGGCGCCGGCCCGGAAGCGCCGGCTCCACGCGGACCTCGAAGACCCCGATGGCCACGATGCCCTTGGGCTTCAGGTCGAAAGCGCTCTGGCGCAGGATGTCGCGCGGAAAAGGGATGCGGAAGATCTGGTCCTCGACGCGCGCCTTGAGGATCGGCTGGTAGAAACCGAGGAAGTTGCGGGTCGGCCCGAGCCGGTAGAGCCCGGGTTCGACCTGGTAGAGCAGGGTCTGGCGCGGCCGGATGGGCAGGCGGTAGACCTCGGCGCGCCGGCCGCCCTCCCCCTCCAGATTCAGGTAAAGGCTGCCCCCGCTGGTCTCGCCGGTGGGCAGCAGGAAGCGGCCGCCGACGATCACCGCGGCCATGCCTTGTTCGGGGATGCCGCGCAGCTTGGGCACGCTGCCCGCGCAGCCGGCCGCCAGGACGGCGGCCAGCGGCAGCGACGGCAAGGCGAGCCTTTTCATCATGCGGCGGATTCCATCATACATTTTTTATCGGTTTAAGGTCCGCGCCGCGTACGGCAGCCGGTCGAGGGCGGTGTCCGGGAAGTAGGAGAGGATGATCCGCTCGAAGTCCTGGCCGGCCTCGGCCCGGCCCATGGCGCCCGATTGGCAGAGGCCGACGCCGTGCCCCCAGCCCCCGCCCTGCAAAACCAGCTGCTCCGGCTTTCCGTCCGGGCCGTTCTCCACGGTCGGCAGGAAAAGGGTGCTGCGCAGCGAACCGATCCCCAACAGCCCGCGGATGGCCAGCTCCGAGTCCACTTTGACGCGGCGGCGCGATCCCACGACGAGCAGGGAGTTGACGTTGCCGGAGGGCGAGCGCCGCAGGACGGCGAGGCGCTTGAGCCGGCCCGTGCGCAGGGAACGGTCCGCCTTCCGGGACAGTTCGGCCCACGGGATGATCCGGGACCAGCGAAACAGGGAGGGATGCACGTAGCCCGAGGGGCGGCAATAGGCCTGGGGCAGGCTCTCGAGCCAGAGGCGCAGGGCCCAGGGCGAGTCGGGGGGCGCCGGCGCGTCCGGAGCGTCGCTGACGCTCTTCCAATAGGGCACGTTTCCCCAGCCGGTGAGGTCGCGGCCCGCCTGGGTGCGTCCGCCGCAGTTGGAGGAGTAGATGACGTGCGCGGGCCGGCCGCGGTAGGCGACGATGACGCCCCGGGTGGTCTCGACGACCGCCCGGGAGCGCTCGCTTTCGGCGCGCGCGCCGCCGTAGACCTGGCAATGCTGCTCGTCGCAAATGTCGTAGCCGTCCCGGCGGTGGCGCTTGGTCACGGTCTGGATGAACAGGGCGTGGGTGCGGGCGACGATGGCCTGGGCCTTGAGGGCTTCCAGCGGGGAGCGCACGGGCATTTCGGCGGAGAGCACGCCGTGGGTGTAGTTCTCCAAATCCAGGATGTTGACGACGCTGATCGTGCGTCCCCGGAGGGAGATTTCGACCTCGCCGCGCACGAGCTTGTCGGCGGCGAGCACCGGGCCCTTGGCACCGTCGCCGGGATCGAGGGCGACGAGTCCCCGCCCCGCGGACTTGGGGGCGATGACGAAGCGGCGGCGGCGGATGGTTTGGCCGCGCGGGGAAAGCAGCTCCAGAATCCTCCCCTTTTTGAGCCTCCTGACGCGGACGTTCCAATAAACGCCCTCATCCCCCGATGCGAAGGCCTTGCCGCCGCGGGCGTCGGCCAGGGTGAAATCCGTGGTGGCCGAGAAGGACAATGACTGGCGGGCGCGCGGACGGCCCATGGGCGTGGTCCCTATGCCTATGCGCAGCACGGGCACGCCCGGGGGGAAGGCCGGGGAATCGGCCGCGGCGGGCAGGATCGGGCGCAGGCCCTCCCGGCGCGGGGCCCGGGCACGGGCCAGCAGCGGCTGCAGCTTCGACAGGACGGCCCCGATCTCGGCGTTGCGAGGCTCCGAGTCGTGGATCCGGGCGAACTGGCGGTAGGCGTCGTTGAAG
>JAQUMZ010000045.1 GCA_028717865.1 Elusimicrobiota bacterium
GGCCTTGCGGCTCAACGCGCAAAGCGCCGCCGCGCTTTTCCTGCGGGCGCGCGCCCGCGAGGCGCTGGGCCAAGACGGTTTTCTCTCGGACTTCGCCCGCGCGGCCGAGCTCGACGCCAGGCTGCGGCCGGAATGCGAGCGGGCCGCGGCGCGGCACCGGGTCAATCCGGGAGGCTGGGGGTGGGCCTGGTTCCTGGTCCTGGTCGCCTGCGCCTCGGCGGCGGCCGCCGCGGTCTCCTGGCGCCGGCGCGCGCGGGAGGCTCCGGCCGGGGAGCGCCTGCGCGAGCTGCTGCGCGGCCGGCCCGAGCGGCGGATTTGCGCCGAGGCGGCGCTCGAGGTGCTGGGCTCCATCTGCGCGGCGTTGGCGTCGGACGGCGGCGCGCCGCGCGCCGTGGAGCCGGGCCGCATCCTGTTGGCGCGCGGGCGCGTGGTGCTGCTGGACCTCGGCGAGGGTTCGGCGCCCTATCTGGCTCCCGAGGCCGAGAGCGGCCGCCCCGGTCCCGAGTCGGAGGCCTTTTCGCTGGCGGTCTGCCTCTATGAGATGCTGACCGGGTCCCTGCCTTTCGCGGGCGCCGAGCTGTCGGTGGACAAGCGCTTGGGGCGCTTCGCGCCGGCTTCCCGCGCGGCGGCGGGCCTGCCCGCGGGCATAGACGCGTTCTTCAGCCGGGCCCTGCATCCGGAGCCGTCCGGACGGTTCCGTTCGTCCGAGGAACTGCTGCGGGCTTTCCGCAGCGTGGTCGTTCCGGCGGTGGAATGAGGCCTCGGATAATGGCTAGAATCAACCGGCGCAGGGAGGTTGCGGCATGAGCGGCGAGGAAAGGGAGCGCGGTCTGCTGGCGGCGTTCGCCGACCCGGAGGTCGTCGAGTTGCTGATCAACGACGACGGCTCGGTATTGCTGGAGAAGGCAGGGGGCGCCGGGCTGCTGCTCCAGAACTACCGGGCCGGGGCCGCGGACATAGAGGCTTTCCTGAAGGCGATCCTGGGGCGCGGCGAGGCCTTCGGTCCCGCCCGTCCCTACGCCGATTTGTCCGCGCTGGACGGCTCCCGCGTGCACGTCATCGCGCCGCCCCTGGTGCGCGGCGGGTTGTGCGTGTCCATCCGCAAGCGGCCGGCCCGCCGTCCCGGCCTCGAGGACCTGGTTCGGGGCGGGTCGCTTTCCCTGGGCTGCGCGGCCTTCCTGCAATTCGCCGTGGCGCACAGCCGCAATATCCTGGTCATCGGCGGCACCAGCTCGGGCAAGACGACGCTGCTCAACGCCTTGGCCGCGCTGATCCCGGCGGCTCAGCGCGTGATCGTCCTGGAGGACACCCCCGAGCTGGCGCTGCCCCAGCCCCACGTGATGTATCTGCGCACGCGCCTGCGCGACGCGGGCGGCCTGGCCGACGTGACCCTGCGCGAGCTCGTGGTCAATACCCTGCGCATGCGCCCCGACCGCATAATCGTGGGCGAGGTCCGCGGCGTGGAGGCCTTCGACATGCTGCAGGCCATGAACGTCGGCCATGACGGGGTGATGTGCACCCTGCACGCCAACTCGGCCCGGGAGGGCCTGCAGAGGCTGGAGACCCTGGTCTTGAGCCGCGGGCTGGACCTGCCCTTGCGCGCCGCGCGCTCCAACATCTCGATGGCGGTGGATCTCGTGGTGAGCATGAGCCGCCTGGCCGACGGCAGCCGGCGCGTGATCCAGGTCACCGAGCTGACCGGCATGGAGACCGATACCATCACGCTTTCCGACCTCTTCCTGGCGGAGTCGCGCAAGACGGCGCGGGGAATGGGCTTCGCCTTGCGGCCCACGGGCGCCATGCCGCGCTTCTACGACCAGCTGCGCCGGCAGGGTCTGAAGACGCCCGTGGAGTTTTTTCAGGATACCCGGCCGGATTTATGATCTTCTTGACACCTCCAGACGGCAATTGATATCGTTCTAATCCAAGGAGCAAAAGGGGAAAAATGGCCAAGAAAGTCATGGTGATCGACGACGAGCCCGAGATGCTGAACCTCGTCAAGTTCACCCTGGAGCGGGGCGGTTTCGAGGTCGGCACCTGCGACAACGGGCGCCAGGCCTGGGACGCCATCATCGGCTTCAAGCCCGACCTGCTCATACTCGACGTCATGCTGCCCGGCATAGACGGCTATTCCCTGCAGATCAAGCTGGCCCAGGAGGCGCAGACCAAGGACATGCCGATCATCGTCCTGACCGCCCTGGAGCCGGCCAAGACCCTGTTCCAGAAGTTCCCCCAGGTGGTGGGCTTCATGACCAAGCCCTTCAAGACCGAGGAACTCCTGGAGAACGTGCAGGCCGCGCTCAACCGCTCCGAGACCAACTCCTGATCCGGCCCCGTGTCCGACAACGCCTATGACGCGATAGTCGTCGGCGCCGGCCCCGCGGGCGCCGCCGCCGCCCTGACCATGGCCCGCGCGGGCCTCAAGGTGGCCCTGCTCGAGCGCGGGGAGTATCCCGGCGCCAAGAACGTCCAGGGCGCCGTGCTGTACTCGAAGATGCTCCACGAGCTCGTGCCGGAGTTCTGGAAGCTTCCGGACGCGCCGGTGGAGCGGCCGATCGTCGAGCAGAAGACCTGCGTCACCACCGAGGACTCGTGGCTGACCTTCGGCTACAAGTCGCTCAAGTTCCTCGAGGGCGTGCCCAACTGCTACACCATCATCCGGGTCAAATTCGACCAGTGGTTCGCGGCCCGGGCCGAGGCGGCCGGGGCCGAGCTGTTCTGCGGCGTGACCGTGCGCGAGGTCATCCGCAAGGACGGGCGCGTCGCCGGGATCAAGACCTCGGACGGCGACGAGCTGGAGGCGTCGGTCGTCGTCGCCTGCGACGGCGTCAACTCGCTGCTGGCCCAGAAGGCGGGCTTCATCGACGAGCTCAAGCCCGCGGAGGTGGCCCTGGGCGCCAAGGAAGTCATCGCCCTGGACGCGAAGGTCATCGAGGACCGCTTCCAGCTCAACCCCGGCGAGGGCTCCGCCATGGAGATGTTCGGCTCGGTCACCATGGGAATGCTGGGCTACGCTTTCCTCTATACCAACAAGGACTCCGTGGCCCTGGGCGTGGGCTGCCGATTGTGCGACTACCAGGCCAAGGGCGTGCGGCCTTCGGAGCATCTCGAGCTGGTCAAACGGCATCCCTTCGTCAAGAAGCTGATCTCGGGCGGCAAGACCCTGGAATATTCCTCGCACCTCATCCCGGAGGGGGGGCTCAAGTCCATGCCCCCGCTCTACGCCGACGGCTTCCTGGTCGCCGGCGACGCGGCCCAGATGACCAATCCCGCGTTCCGGGAGGGCTCGAACCTGGCCATGACCGCCGGCCGCCTGGCCGCCGAGACCGTCGTCGAAGCCAAAAAAAAGGGGGATTTCTCCGCCGCGGCGCTCTCGGCCTACAAAGCCAAGCTGGCTGCGAGCTACGTGCTTTCCGACATGGAGGAGACCAAGGACCTGGAGGAAGCGGTGGCCTCGTCCGCTGGCTTCCTCGAGTTCTATCCGCGGCTGGCCTGCGAGCTGGCCCATCTGCGCTACAGCGCCGACGGCTCGCCCAAGAAGGAGCACCTCAAGCGCGCCCTGGCGCTGGCGGGCCGGCGCGGGTGGCTGCGCCTGGCCAGGGATCTTTGGCCCTTGCGCAAGGCGGTTTTATGACCCAAGACCACAAACCCGGCGAGACGGTCGAGGCCAAGCTCGGCACGCTGGAGTGGAAGAAGTCTCCCGAGACGCACATCAGCCTGCGCGACGCCACGGACCAGGCCCCCTGCGTGCTCAAGTGCCAGGATCGGCCCTGCGTGGCGGTCTGTCCCGCCAAGGTCTACGAGTGGGAAGAGCCGCACCGCAAGATCGTGGTCAACTACGAGAACTGCATCGAGTGCGGCGCCTGCCGCATGCTCTGTCCCTACGACAACATAATCTGCGACTGGCCCATCGGCGGCATGGGCGTCAAGTACAAGTACGGCTGACGTCAGGCCGGCTTGGTCTCGATCTCGAACCGCGGCGGGTTTTGCAGGTGCTTTTTTACCGTGCAGAGGTTGGCCGCGGCCGCGAGGCCGTCCCGATATTTTTCGGGAAAATTCTTGGGCAGGCGTATCTCCAGGGCGATTTTCGTCACCATGTGCGTTTCCGGGTCCCGGTGCGCGGTTTGGAGCAGTTCGATGCCCTCGGTCGGAATCGAGCGTTTCTGGCAGAAGCTGAGCGCGAAGAAGCCGGCGCACGTGCCCAGGGAGGCGAGGAACAGCTCGAAGGGCGAGGGCGCGCTGCCGTCGCCTCCCGCGGGCCGGGGCTGGTCGGTCGCGACGGTGAAGCCGTCGAATTCGGCGGCGACCTTCTTGTTGCCTTTGAAGCGGATGCGCATCTCCATAAAATGCCTCCTTGCTGAATATATTATAGGATGAAAAAGAGGCGCAGCTTTGCGCGAGGTCCTATGCCGATGAACGGAAATAGCGCCGAGGAAGTCATCCTGGACGTGCGCGAGGAGGATGAGTTCATGGCGCAGCACGCGCCCGGATCCGTTTGGGTGCCCTTGTCGCGCTTCGGCCGCCTGGCGCCCGGCGTGCTGCAGACGCTGGTCGGGCGGCGGGTGCTGCTCATGTGTCGCGGCGGGAATAGGGCCCGGCTGGCCTTGGCCCAGATCGAGCAGTTGGGCTTCGGCGGCCAGCTTTCGGCGCGGGTTTACGAGGGCGGGATATTGGAGTGGGCCAGGTCCGGAAAACCCGTCACGGAGAACCGGGGCTGCCGTCTGCCCATCCTGCGCCAGGTCCAGCTGATCGTAGGCCTGGGCGTGCTAGCCGCCGTCCTGCTTAGCTTCGGCGTCGACAGGCGCCTCGCATGGGTTGCCGCGTTCTTCGGCTTGGGCCTGACCTTGGCGGGGCTGACCGGCTTTTGCCCTTTAGCCGAGCTCGTGGGCCGGCTGCCCTGGAACCGCGCGCGCTAACCACGGGCATTTCGGCCCGGTTCCGCGTGGGACCATTGCCCGCGCGCCAAGGCCCGGAAGGCTCCTGCGGCGGGCCGCCGCGGGGGCGATACTGGGGTGGTCATGAAGCCCCGAGGCTCGGCGCGCAAGGCCCTCTGCCTGCTTTGGAGCGCGCTGCTCGCGGCCGGCGTTTTTTCCCAGTGCCGGGCGGGCATGCGCGCGGCGACGGCGGGCCGGGCCGGCGCTCCGGCCTGGGGATTTGCTCCGGTTTCTGGCGCGTGGGCTGAGGCCATCGGCCGCAGTCTTTCCTTGCCGGGGCTTTCGCCGCGATGGGACGTTCTGCGGGAGCGCCTTGCCCCGGCTCCCGTGGTTTCCGTATTGGCCGATACCGGCTATAGCCCCGAGCTGTTCCTGGCCCTGGGCGAGGACCGGGCCGCGGTGATGAACAACGCCGTTCTCAATGCCGCCGGACGGATCCAAGTTCGGGCCCGGCGGCTCATCGCCGAGGCCGCGTCGGCGGAGGATATCGCGGATATCTCGGAGGGGCTGGAGGCGTTTTCCGGCTACCTTGAGCCGGGCGTTTTGCGGGTTTTGGTCCGGGAGTCGTGGTTGAGGCAAAGGCTGCTCGGCATAGCCGAGGGCCTGGGCCGGAGCGTGGAAATCTCCGGGGAAATCGGCGCAGCCGAGCCGCGGGCGGAAGCCGGGATCGGCTCTGTCATGGGAGCTTGGGACCAAGGTCCGGCCCCGCGGGCCTGGGCTGCCGTCATGGCCGGCGGGGAGAAGTTCGTGGGGGGCGTCGCGCTCCTGTCGCTTCCCAAGCGGGCACAGGGAGAACCGGCCGTGCGCCGGACCCGTGCCGTGCCTCCCGCAAGCTTCTCCGCGCAGGCGCGGGGGCATGCGACTTCCGTATGGTCCGGGTCCTCCGGACGATGGGCGACAGGGTTGGCGGCGGCGAGGCAAGCCGCGCCTCGGGCCGCCGCCGCGGTCGCAATTTTTACGGTGATATTTGGCGTCATGGCCTTGCCGGCGGCGGCTCTGGCCGCCGGGATCGCAACCGCCGGCGGCGCCGCTGCGGGCCTGTCCTTGCCGTTGCTGGCGCCTCTGGCCGCGCCGTGGGGCCTGCCTCTGGCGGCTCTCTTGGGACTTTTCGCCCTAGTCCTGGGTTTGGCGGCCTTGCCGGGGCCGGCCGGCGTAATCCTGGCTGGCGTGGGCGCCGCGCTCGGCCGCGGGATCTTCGGCGCGGGCTTGGCGGAGGGTGCCGCGGCGGCGGCCGCGGCCGTTGCCGCGGAGGTCCCGCTGAGCAAAGCCGGTCCCGAGCGTCTCCACGCCTATTTCAAGGAGCTCATCATCGGTCTGGGCTATGTTTTCGATACGCAGCCCTTGCGCCTGAATCTTCTGGGGGTGCGGGGCCTATGGCACGGCCAGAAGGTGGCCAACCGCTTCAACCTCTACAACGACACCATCTTCGCCATTTGGATCGACGCGCAGAACAAGCCCCAAGTCATGTGCCTGGACGCGAGCTGCGATCCGGGCTTGCAGAAGGCCAAGGACAAGCCGAATCCGAAGGGGATAGCGCATCTCGTGGAAGGGCAGTACTTTTTTGAGAGAGGCCTGCATCAAGGCAAGTATCGGGCCCTGCGGCAGGCGGTCCCGGTGAAGGTGAAGCGCTACTTCGACGATGCCCCGGACCGGGTCAAGGAATTGATCGATTTCGGTGATTTCGGCATCAACATCCACGCCGGTGGCGCCAGGGCCGAGGTCAACAACTGGTCCGCGGGCTGCCAGGTGATCTGCGGCACCACGGCGGGCGAGCCCTGGAAGAAGTTCGATCGGCTCGTCTACAAGACCGCGGACCAGGGCCAGAAGCGCATTCCCTATGTCCTGGTGAGCGGCGAGGCCCTGAAAGGCTGGGCCTGACGGAAAGTTTCTGAAGATACTGAAAGCGTGGCACCAACTAGAAAGAATAGTTGATGTCCATGAAGACGGCTAGGCCTTCCTGGCCCACGCCGAAGTCCACGGAGCCCACGACCTGGGGGCGGGCCACGGCCCGGGTCGCCATGCCCACCACGGGGCGCAGATAGCGGGCCTCCAGCTTCTCGGGGGCGTGGAAGACGGTGCCGAAGCCCGTGAACGGGGCGACCTCGAACTCGGTCACGACTCCGGCCAGGGGCGACTTCCACACCGTGAAGCGCTGCTCGAAGTTGACGGCGGTCATGCCCCGGTCGATATAGCGCCCGTCGCCGTAGGCGCGCAGGTTGTATTTGCCGCCGATGCGGGGCAGCATCCAGAAGGGCGCCGAACCGTAGACCTGCTCGAATTTCGCCTGCAGGGCGCTGACCGTCAGGTCCTCGCGGCCCGGGAAAGGCAGGAACAGGCGGCCGTCCAGGCCGTAGCGCTCGTAGTCGTAGGAACTGGCGACGTCATCCACGGCGTACTGGGCGTAGGCCTGCAGGAAGCGTCCCCGGCTGGAGGTGACCGGGTGGTCGCGGGTGTCGTATTCGGCGACCAGGCGCATCTCCTGGGTCTGCATGTGCCCCGGCGAGCGGGCCTCGGCGTGCAGGGTCTCGAAGCCGGGCAGGCCCGGCACGGGGCCGTTGGAGACCTGCGAGGTCATGTAGTCGGTGCCCGCCTTGGCGCGCCAGTTGCTGTCCCGGAAGATCGGGGTTCCCACCAGCAGGCGGGCCTCGATGTAGTCCTGCTTGTAGTTGGTCTCGGCGCTCTTGGGCGCGGCGGGGCCTGTGCCGAAGAAACGCTGCCCGGAGTCCACGTTCCATTGCAGGCGCGTGAAGATGTCCAGCCCGCGGCCGATGTCGAGCCAGGAGCCGTCCTCGTATTGCCCCAGGACCTCGTGCTCGTACTTGCCGATCGAGGCGCGGGTGACCAAGGCGGAGTCCGAGGCGGGGTAGTAATAATAGCGATAGGTGGGGATCCACTTGAAATGGTCGTTGTAGGTGATGGAGGGGGCGTGGATCTGCTCTATGCGCTCGCCGTCCTTGGCCTTGATCACCCAGATCGGCATGAAGCCACCGGTGATGCCCCGGTTGGGATCGGTGTCGATGATGGGCAGGCGCAGCCACATGCCCCGGGCGATGGGTTTCATGATCAGGCGCAGGACGGCCGGGGTTTCGGGCGCCGGGGCTATCTGCTGGTATCGGCGGGGGGGCACGTAGTCCCCGTCCGGGGCCGGTTTTTCGGCGCGCGTCCCGATCGGGCAGAGGAGGGCGCACAAGACCAGGAGTCTCTTCGGCATGGACGGAGAGTCTATTAAGATTGGCCCGTCTCGGGCAAACGGGCCAGGCTCCAGCGCGCGGATTCGGCCAGGACGGGGTCGGGGTCGCGGCTGTAGGTTTCGAGCTCGGGGCGCCAGCGCGCCAGGCCGGAGTTGCCCATGGCCAGCAGGACGTTGCGCAGCAGCCGGGCGCGCCGCAGGCGCGCCAGCGGGGTGGCGCCGAAGCGCCGGCGCAGGTCCGCGGCCGTCATCGCGGCCAGCGCCGCGAGGGGCTGGAGGCGCTGCGCGGCGGGTTTAAGCGCTCCGGGCTTGGGCTCCCGGTTCCAAGGGCAGGCTTCCTGGCAGAGGTCGCAGCCGGCGAGCCACAGGCCCAGGGCGCGGCGCCGGGGCTCCGGGACGCCGCCGCGGTGCTCCACGGTAAGATACGCCGTGCACAGGCGGGCGTCGAGCTCGCGGGGCGCCGTCAGCGCGCCCGCCGGGCACGCCTCCAGGCAGCGGCGGCAGCCGCCGCAGTGCTCGGCGGCCGGCTCGTCCGGCTCGAGTTCCAGGTCGAGCGCCAGGCCCGCCAGCAGGAAATAGGAGCCCAGCGCGGGCGAGACCAGAAGGCAATTCTTTCCGATCCAGCCCAGCCCCGCCCGGCGGGCGTAGGCGCGCTCGAGCACGGGGCTGGTGTCCACGAATGCCCGGCCCCGCGCGCCGGGCGCGCGCAGGCGCAGCCAATCCAGGACGGACTGCATGCGGGCCCGCAGGGCCTCGTGATAGTCTTCCAGCGCGGCGTAGCGGGCGATGAGCCCGTGCGCGGGCCCGGGCGCCTCGGCGCCGGAGCCGGCGTAGCGGAAGGCGCACATGAGGACGGATTTGGCCGGGGGATACCAGAGCCGGATGTCGGCGCGCGTCTCGGCGCCGCGCTCCAGGAAGGACATGGAGCCGTGCCGGCCCCGCTCCAGCCACTCCCGCAATCGGCGCGCCTCCAAGACGGGCCCGGCGGCGGCGACGCCGGCGGCGTCGGCCCCGGCTTGGCGGGCGCGGGCCTTGAGCGCCGCGGCCAGCCCGGCCAAGGCTATTCGACCTTGGTGATGAGGAATTCGCGCGTGCCGGCCGACATGTCCACGTTGACCCTCTCCCCGGTTTTCTTGTGGAGCAGATGCTGGCCCAGCGGCGAGAAGACCGAGATGCGGCCCTGGGCGGGGTCCGACTCGTCGGCTCCGACCAGGGTGTAGGTGGTCTCGTCGCCGTCCTCGTCGCGGATCGTCACCGAGCGGCCTATGGCCACGGTATCTTTCGGGCCCTTGATCTCGTCGATGAGCTTGGCGCTCTGCAGCTTGTCCTGGATGATGTTTATGCGGCCGAGGACCTCGGCCAGCTTGTCCTTGGCGCTGTGGTACTCCGCGTTCTCGCTGAGGTCGCCTTTTTCCCGGGCCTCGGCGATGTCTTGGGACAGCTGGACCTTGCGCCGCTTGAGCTCGTCGATTTCCTGGCGCAGCTTCTCGTAGCCGGCTCGGGTCAGGAACGTGTCGGTCATGTCTTCTCCGCCGTCAGGGTTTGGTCCGATTATACGATAATTCCGTCGGGGTCCAAGGCGCGGTAGGCCGGCTGGAAGCGCTCCAGGAACAGCCGCAGGACCCGCGCGATCGGGACGGCCTTTCCGGTGAGATCCCGGAGGCTGGCCGCGCCCGGCGCGAGCGGCCGGTTGTTGACGTTGATCCCCACTCCCAAGACCACCCAGTCCACGCGGCGCGCGCCGCCCCGGGCCTCGGCCAGTATGCCGCAGAGCTTGCCCGAGCGCCGGCCCCGCGAGCCTATGACGTCGTTGGGCGGCTTGACGCGGGTTCGTACGCCGCAGCCGGCCAGGGCCTCGGCGGCGGCGCGCGCGGCGGTCAGGCTGAGCTCGGCCAGCACTCGGGGCGGGAACGCCGGCCTCAGGATCAGGGAGAAATAGAGCCCGCCGGGCCCCGAGTCCCAGCGGCGCTCCAGCCGCCCCCGGCCGGCGGTCTGGCGCAGGGCCCAGACCAGGGTCCCGTGCGGGGCGCCTCCCTCGGCGAGCCCGCGCGCCACGGTCTGCGTGGAGTCGGCCGTGCGCAGGCGCAGCAGCCGTCCTATCCCGGGCAGCGCTCGATTATTCACCGCAGGTCGAGGTCCAGGCCGAGGTCGAGGGCCGGGGCGCTGTGGGTCAGGCGGCCGACCGAGATCCGGTCGGGCCCCAGCCGGGCTAGGCCGCGGACCTGGCGCAGGCTTACGCCGCCCGATATCTCGATTTTCGTCCGAGGGGAGGACCGGCGGATGAGGGCTATGGCCCGGCGCAGGCGGCCGGGGCCCATGTTGTCGAGCAGGATGACGTCCGCGCCCAGGGCCAGGGCCCGGCGCGCCTGGGACAAGCCGTCGGCTTCCATGATCAGGGGCAGCCGGGGCCGGCGGCGCCGCAGGCGCCGGACCGCGGCCGCGAAGTTCTCCGGGGCCAGCCAGTGGTTGTCCTTGACCATGACCGCGTCGAAGAGCCCCAGGCGGTGGTTCGCGCCGCCGCCGCAGCGGACCGCGTATTTCTCTAGCGCGCGCCAGCCGGGGAGGGTCTTGCGGGTGTCGAGGATGCGCACCCCGGTGCCGCGCGCGGCGGCTACGAAGGCCGCGGTCTGGGTCGCTATGCCGGAGAGGCGCTGGAGGAAATTGAGCGCCGTGCGCTCCGCCGTCAGCAGGCCCCGGCCGCCGGACAGCTCCAGCACCGCCTGGCCCGCGCGCGCGCGGCCGCCGTCCGGTATGAGCACGCGCACGCGGCAGCGGGGGGCGCAGGCCCGGAAGACCCGGGCCGCGATTCCGGTCCCGCAGATGACTCCGGGCCGGCGGGCCCGCACCGCGCCCGCGAAGCGCGCGCGCTTGGGGACGAAAAGCTTGGTGGTGAGGTCTCCGGCGCGCCCCAGGTCCTCGCGCAGGGCTTCCCGGATGAGCCGTTCGGCGTCCATGCGGGCAGTCTACCAAAAAATGGTATCCTTCCTCTGCTATGGCCTCCCGCCGCGTGTCCAAGCC
>JAQUMZ010000046.1 GCA_028717865.1 Elusimicrobiota bacterium
GGGCAGAAAAAGTATAGGGTGTTTGCGCCGCAAAAGCAAGAAAGCGGCGTCACCCGCGGTCAGACCGTGTCAGGCTCGTTCGGGGCCGGTTCGGGCGCGCGCCGTCAGCTGCACTCCGAGAAGCCGCAGTCGTGGCAGGTCGGGCCCGAGCAGCCGCCCTCGTAGGCGATGTTGGACGAGTAGCACTTCGGGCAGTACTCCGCCTTGGGCAGGGTCAGGCCCTCGAGCTTGGATTTCTGCGCCGCGTCCTCGCCGTCGGTCAGCCAGCCCGTCTTCTTGAGGTGCTGGCGCAGCGCCACCGATATGGCGTGGGCCACGGAATTGATGCGGTTCTCTCCGAAGCCGATGGGCTTGTCGCCCTTGACCGAATTGAGGTGCTTGAGCACCTTCAGCGGATCGCCGCCCTCCGCGAAGTACTTGGAGAGCAGAATGCCCACCAGGGAGGTCAGGGCCGATATCTCGGTGCCCAGCGGCGGGATGTTGGTGAAGACCTGGTAGGGGCCCCGCTCGTCGTAGTTGATGTGGATGTGCAGGGGACCGTAGCCGGTCTTGATCTGGTAGTACTCCGACGACACTCCGAAGGCCGTCTCGGGGTCGCGCCGCTTGGACTTGGAGGGTTGGGGGGCGAGATTCAAGACCTGCTGGGCCTTGGAGCCGTCGCGGTATATGGTGATGCCCTTGCAGCCCAGCTCGTAGGCCAGGCTGTAGGCGTTGCGCACGTCCTGGACCGTGGCGGTGTTGGGCAGGTTGATGGTCTTGGAAACCCCGTTGTCGACGAACTTCTGGAACGCGGCCTGGATCTGGACGTGGAACTCGACCGATACGTCGTGGGCGGTCGGGAAAACCCGCTGGATTTCCTCCGGGATCTCGGGGATGCCGCGCACGGCTTTGTGGTTCTCGTTGATGCGGCGCCAAAGTTCCTTTTCCTTGAGCCCGAAGAAGTCGTTCTGCTCGGCCACTTCCTTGAACAAGGGGTTGACTTCGAAGAAAACGTCCTTGTCCGAGGGCGTCTCGCCTTTCTTCATGACCTCCAGGGCCTTGGCGTTGTAGCGCGTGTAGGCGATGGCGAAGAACGGCTCGATGCCGCTGCCCTGCAGGCCCGCCGTGATGGCGATGGTGCCGGTGGGCGCGATGGTGGTCCGGGCGCAGTGCCGCGGGGCGCGCCGTTCGTCCCGGAAGTGGACGCTTTCCGGGTCGTAGATGGAGTTCTTCCAGTTCGGGAAGACCCCGCGCTCCTTGGCCAGGGTCTCCGAGGCGGCCAGGGCCGTGTCGTTTATGTAGCGCATCAGCTTGGTCGAGAACTCCAGGGACTCCGGCGAGTCGAAGGCGATGCCCAGCTTGACCAGGGTCTCGGCCAGGCCCATGACGCCCAGGCCGATGCGCCGGTTGCCCTTGGCCATGCGCTCGATCTCGGGCAGGGGGTAGTTGTTGACCTCGATGACGTCGTCGAGGAAGCGCACGGCGAGCTCCACGGTCGCGGCCAGGCGCTTGAAGTTGAAGGTACCCTTCATGAGCGGACCCTCCACGAAGCTGGCCAGGCTCAGGGAGCCGAGGTTGCAGGGTTCCCAGGCCAGCAGCGGCTGCTCCCCGCAGGGGTTGGTGGCCTCGATCTGGCCGATCGCCGGGGTGGGGTTGGAGCCGGAGCGGTTGATGCGGTCGATGACGATGAAGCCCGGGTCGCCCGACTTCCAGGCGCAGTCGACCATGAGGTCGAATATCTCCTTGGCCCGGGCCCGCCCCGCCACTTCCCGGGTGCGGGGGTTGACGAGGTCGTACTCGGCGTCGGCGGCCACGGCCTTCATGAATTTCTCGTCGATGGCGACGGAGACGTTGAAGTTCTCCATTACCGCGGCCTGGCTCTTCATCGTGATGAACTCGCGGATCTCGGGATGGGTGTAGTGCAGGATGCCCATGTTGGCCCCGCGCCGCGTGCCGCCCTGCTTGACCACGTCGGTCAGCTTGTCGAACAGCTGCATGAAGGACAGCGCGCCCGAAGCCACGCCCTGGGTCTTCTTGACCAGATCGCCCTTGGGCCGCAGCTGGCTGAAGGAGAAGCCGGTGCCGCCGCCGGACTTCTGGATGAGCGACTGCGCGGCCAGGGATTTGGTGATGGCCTCCATCGAATCCGGCACGGGCAGGACGTAGCAGGCGGAAAGCTGCTGGAGCTCCCGCCCCGCGTTCATGAGCGTCGGGGAGTTGGGCAGGAACTCCCAGGACGAGAGCATCTGATAATAGCGGTCGCGCCAGGCGTCCGCGGTCTTGCGCGCCTCCGGGATGGTGGCGTAGGCCGACTCCAGGTTCTGGATGAGGCGGGTGAAATTGGACTCGCGCAGGCCGGATTCGGCGAGGCCGTCATGGAAAAGCAGCAGGCGCGAGGCGGCGGCCTCGGCGCGCGCCTCGACCGGATGGGCGCCGTGGTGCACGCCCGTGAACACGCCCCAATTCTCGGCTTGCGGATGCTGGAGGATCTCCGCCAGGGAAATGTTGTGGGCCACCCCGTCGAGCCAGGCTTCGACGGAGGGCGCGTTGCGCAGGTACTTGTCCTTTATGACCTTGAGCTGGTTCTCGGAGAGCTCGAGTTTCGGGTGCTTGCGGGGCGCGTAGTGGATTTCGGGGGCGATCTTGTTCTTCAAAATTTTTCTCCTTGCGTCAACGCCTGCCTGCCAGTGAGTAGTCTAACGCGCGGGCCGCTCCGCTGTCAAATTCTCAGACGAGAACCGCCGCCGCGGGCTTTTGCGCGAAAAAATGCATAAAATATGACACTTGTAGATACTAAAAATCACCATTCGGATTGCATTCGCAATTGAAGAAAAAGGATGATGCTGGCGGAAGGCCTATTTTTGAAGTGGGCCGTTGGACCTGGATTCCCGGAACAAAACCGCCGCGCCGGCCGCCGCGCAGGCCGCGGCGAACGCGAACGGGGCGCACGCTCCGAAGCGGCTCCACAGCCAGCCCGCGATGAGACTGGCGGCCAGCGCGAGCCCCCCGGCCGCGGCTTGGAACGCGCCCAGGGCGGCGCCGCGGGCCGAGGCCTCGCAGCGCTGCGCGATAGCGGCTTTCAGGGAGCTTTCCGAGAGGGCTCCGTAGAAACCGTAAAGGGCGAAGAGCGGCCAGGACCAGACGCCGCGGGCGGCGGACGCGAACCCCAGGTAGACGGCGGCAAAGACGCCCATGCCCAGGGCCAGGCAGCGCAGGCTGCCGATGCGGTCGGCGACGGCTCCGGCCGGCGCGGCGGCCAGGGCGTAGACGCAGTTGTAGAGCACGTAGGCCAGGACCACGGCCGAGGGGCTCAGGCCGTCGTGGGCGGCCTTGAGCAGAAGGAAGGCATCGCTGCTGTTGCCCAGGGCGAAGAGCCCGTATATCAGGAGGAGCCTTTTGAAGGCGGGAGAGAATCTCGTCGCGCAGCCGCGCGAGGGGGCCGGCGCGGCCGGGGGCGGGACGCATTCCCGGACCTTCGCCGCCAGAACCAGGAGCGCCAGGAGCGCGGGCGCGGCGGCGATGAGAAAAAGCGCCCGGTAGCCGAGCCCGAAGCCGGACATGAGCATGACGGCGACCAGCGGGCCGGCCGCGGCGCCCGCGGTGTCCATGGCGCGGTGGAAGCCGAAGGCCTTGCCCCAATGCTCGGCCGGCACGGAAGCGGCGAGCAGGGCGTCCCGGGCCGGGGTGCGCACGCCCTTGCCCGCGCGGTCGATGAGGCGGCAGAAGAGGACCATGGGCCAGGCGCCGGCCAGGGCGAGCAGGGGTTTGGAAAGCGCCGAAAGCCCGTAACCCCAGACCACGAAGATCTTGCGCCGGCCCCTGCGGTCCGACCACGCGCCCGCGGCCGCCTTGAGCAGGCTGGCCGCGGCCTCCGCGAGGCCCTCGATGAGGCCCACCACGGTCATGGGCGCGTGAAGAGTCTGGGTCAAGAAGAGCGGCATGATGGGGTAGAGCATCTCCGAGGAAACGTCGGTCAGGCCGCTGACGATGCCCAGGAATACGACGTTGCGGCCGAGCAGCGACGCATAGGCGCGCAGGCGCCGGCGGATCGGGTCCATGGCGGTATCCGCGGAATATGATAACGATAAAACGTCCGATGCGCGAGAGGCCGGGGCGGGGAGACGGCGCCTCAGCGGCCGCCGACGGCGCCAGCGACGAATCGCGCGGCTTCTTCCGCGCCGAAAGGCTTGGCCAGCAGGGAGAATCCCGCGGCGCGCAGGGCCGCGGCGGCTTCGGCGTCCCCGGTCATCATGACGACCGTCGTCCCGGGCAGTTCCCGCCGTATGATGGAGCAGGCCTGCAGCCCGTCGACTTCGCCCGGCATGTGAAGATCGCTGAGGACCAAGTCCGGCCTCATGCGGCGCGCCGCCTCCAAGGCGGCCAGGCCGCTGGATACGGTCTCCACGTCCAGGCCGCACCGGGCGCATACCCGGGCGAGGATTTTCCGCACCACCGGCTCGTCGTCCGCTATCAGGGCGAGCATGGGGAAAGTATAGCCGGACGGTCTCTGGCTGTCAATGCTATAAGGATTAAAATAAAAAACCTTCTGGAAACTGTGCAGAAACCGGCAATCCTTATAGAATGAATGCGTGGAAGACATATATCGCAAGGTCGGCCTGCGGGTGAGGGCTCGGCGCAGGGAATTGGGCTGGACCCTGGAGGAGTTGGGGGAAGCCTGCGGGCTGCACCCGTCTTTCGTGGGCCAGATCGAGCGCGGGGTCAAGAAGGCCAGCCTGCGGACCGTCGCCGCGCTGGCGGCCGCTTTGCGGATCGGCGTGGGCGTCCTGGTCGACGACACGGCGTTCGCGCCCGAGGTGTGGGAGGCCCGCATCGGAGCCCTGCTGCGGGACAAGTCCTCGCACCAAAAGGAAATTTTGTACTCGACCCTCCGTCATTTGTCCCGGGAATTGAAGAGCCCCCGTTAATCCTATTGTCGAACTTGATTGAAATTTGATATATTAATCTTCCTATGTACGCTATAATCGAGACGGGCGGCAGGCAATTCTGGGTGGAGCCGGGCGAAACCATTCACGTCGAGAAGCTCGAGGTCGAACCGGGCAAGGAGTTGACGCTCCCGGCCCTTTGGGCCGTGGACGACCCGCGGGAGGGCCGGCAGCCCGAACCGTCCCGCAAGGCCCAGGTGACCGTCGAGGTGGTGGGGCAGCGCCGCGGGCCCAAGATCATAGTCTTCAAGAAGCGCAGCAAGAAGGCCTATCGCAAGACCCAGGGCCACCGCCAGTACTACACCGACATCCGCATCAAGGCGATTTACTTCAACTGAGATCCCAGGCAACTAAATGGCACACACAAAAGCGCAAGGTTCCTCCAGCAACGGCCGCGACAGCAACGGACAGCGGCTCGGCGTCAAGCGTTTCGGCGGCCAGCGGGTGCTGGCCGGCATGGTGCTCGTGCGCCAGCGCGGCACCAAGTTCCTGCCCGGCCTCAACGTGGGCTGCGGCAAGGACGACACCCTTTTCGCCAAGGCCGCCGGCGTGGTCGCCTTCGAGTGGGCGCATAAGGACAAGAAGCGCGTCAGCGTCCGGCCGGCGTCCACCTGAGCGGCCGGCGCCGCGCGCCGGCCTTCCCGCAACGTGGACTTCATAGATAAAGTTCGCATATTCGTGACGGGCGGCGACGGCGGCGACGGCTGCCTTTCCTTCCATCGCGAGAAGTTCATCGAGTTCGGCGGTCCCGACGGCGGCGACGGCGGCCGCGGCGGCGACATCTGGCTCGAGGCTTCGCCGCGCCTGACCACGCTGCTGGAACTGGCCCGCAATCCTCATATCCGGGGCGCCCGCGGCAGCCACGGCAAGGGCAAGGCCAAGACCGGCGAGGCCGGCGGCGACGCCGTCGTCTTCGTTCCGGCGGGCACGATGGTATTCAAGGACGGCGCGCTGCTGGCCGATCTGGCCCAGCCCGGCCAGCGCGTCCTGGCCGCCGCCGGCGGCCGCGGCGGGCGGGGCAATCTTTCCTTCAAGAGCCGCCGGCTCACCGCTCCCCGCCTGCGCGAGCGGGGAGAACCCGGGCAGGACGCGACGCTGACCCTGGAGCTCAAGCTGCTGGCCGACGTGGGCTTGGTGGGCCTGCCCAACGCGGGCAAGTCCAGCCTGCTGGCCCGGGTGTCCAACGCGCGTCCCCGGATCGCCGACTATCCCTTCACGACCCTCGTCCCCAATCTCGGCGTGGTGGCGCACAAGGCGGCGAGCTTCGTGGCGGCGGACATCCCCGGCCTCATCGAGGGCGCCCACGCCGGCAAGGGACTGGGCGTGGACTTCCTGAGGCATATCGAGCGCACCCGGGTCCTGGTTCACGTGGTGGATCCTTCCGGCTACGGCGGGCAAGACGCCTGGGCCGGCCTCAAGCAGATCGCGGCCGAGCTCAAGGCTTTCTCCCCCGCCCTGGCCGCCAAGCCCCGGCTTATCGCGGTCAACAAGATGGATCTGCCCGGCGCGCGGGAGGCTTGCGCGCGTCTGCGCGCGCGCAGCCGCGGACGCTGTTTCGCGATCTCGGCCGCCACGGGCCTGGGCGTGCCGGCCCTGCTCGACCGCGTCATCGAGGAGCTTTCCCGCCGTTCGCCCCGGATCGCCGGCGCCTCCGGGCCGGCGCCGGCGCGCGTCAAGCTCGACGCGGGTTTCCGGCTGCGGGTCCTGGGGGGCGGGCGCTTCGAGCTGGAAGGCCGCTTCGTGCGGCGCGCCGCGGCCATGCTCGACGCCTCGCTGCCGGAGGCGGTGGAGCGCTTCCAGTCGGCGCTTAAGCGCATCGGCGTCGACCGCGCCCTCAAGCGCGCCGGAATCCGGGAGGGAGACCTGGTGCGCTGCGGCGAGTTCGAGTTCGAATGGAGCGACGCGAGCCGGCGCCTGCCCAGGCTGCGGCGCGACCGGCGCACGCGCATCGGGGTGGGCAAGAAATGAGGGCCGGGCTCGAGGCTTTCTCGGCCCGGCTGGACGACCCGGCGGATATCTCGGCGGCGGACTCCTTCTGCGCGCGGCTGGCTTGCGAGCGGCGCGGCGACTTCAACGTGGCCCGGCGCTTCGCCGCCCCCGGCCTGCGGCCCCATGTCGCGGCCCTCTACGCCTTCGTGCGCGTCGCGCGCGACATGGTCGAGGACCCCGAGCACGAGGGCGCGCGCGCCGAGAGGCTGACGGAGTGGCGCCGGCAGGCGGCCGAGATGCGCGGGCGGCCGCCGAGCCACCCGGTCTTCGCGGCCCTGGCGCGCACCGCGGCGCGCTTCGAGCTGCCCGCCGCCCTTTTCGACGACATCATCGCGGGCTGCCTGCAGGACGTCGAGCGCAAGCGCTACGCCACCTACGAGGAATTGCTGGGGCTCTGCCGCCGCGCCGCCAATCCCCTGGGCCGGCTGGTCCTCATGGTGCACGGCTACCGGGAGGAGGGGATATTCCGCTACTGCGACGCCCTGTGCTCGGCGCTGCTGCTCACCCGATTCTGGCGCGATCTCGCGCTGGACCTCAAGCGCGACCGGATATACATCCCGGAAGAGGACTTCGCGGCCTTCGGCTATGCCGAGGCCGACCTGCGCATGGGCGTCTGCAACGAGAGGTTCCGGGAACTGATGAAGTTCGAGGTCAACCGGACCCGCGCCCTGTTCGAGGGCATGCGGCCCCTGCCCAAGATGCTCAAAAAACCCCTGTCCTGGCAGGTCGTGCTCGCCTGGTACGGCGGGCGCGAGACCTTGCGGCAGATCCGCAAGCTGGGCTTCGACACCATAACGCACCGGCCCCTGCTCGGACGCTTCGACTGGCTGCCGCTCATTCTGCGCACCCTGCTCAAACCGTGAGCGAGCCCACGGCGCCCGAACGCGGTTCCAATTTCTTCACGGCCTTCCGGTTCTTGCCCCGGGCCAAGCGCGAGGCCCTCGGCGCGGTCTACGCCTATTGCCGGCTCATCGACGACCTCGTCGATTCCGGCGCCCTGACGCGCGCGCAGGCGGCCGAGCAGCTGGAGTTCTGGCGCGGCGAGATCGCGCGCCTCTACGCGGGCCGGCCGACGCATCCGCTGGCTCGGCGCCTGCGGCCCCACGTCGAGGCCTACCGTCTGCCCCGGGAGGCGTTCCTGGAGATGATCCGGGGCTGCGCCATGGATCTGGAGGGCGCCGCGTATGCCACCCCGGAGGCGCTGGAGGACTATATGCGGGGGGTGGCCGCCTCGGTGGGGTGGCTCGCGGTGGAGATATTCGGCTATCGCCACACTCCGCCCGCCGACATGCGCGCCTTCGCCACGCTTTTCGGCTACGCTTTCCAACTGACCAACATCATTCGCGACGTAGGCGCCGACCTCGAGCTGGGGCGGGTCTATATACCCGCCAGCGACCTGGAGGCGGCCGGCGTGTCGCGGCGGGACCTGGCGGCGCGCCGCTACGATCCGGCTTTCCAGGCGCTCATGGCCCGGCTTTACGAGCGCGCCAAGGATTATTATCGCCGCGCGCGCGTCCTGGTCGACCCGCGCGATCGCGCCGGCCTGCTGCCCGCCGAGATCATGGCCCATGTTTACGAGGGCCTGCTCGACGACATGCGCCAGGACGGCTTCCGGGTCCTGTTCGGACGCCATACCCTGTCGCGCTGGCGCAAGCTCATGCTGGTCGGCCGCGCCTGCATTTATTGCTGGGGGCCGGGCAAGAAATGCAAGAATGCAATGCCTGGCACCGGAGGGACATGCTGAAGAACGATAAGTGGATCCGCAGGATGTGCCGGGAACACGGGATGATCGAGCCGTTCGTGGAGCGGGTCGAGGGGGGCGGCCGGATATCCTACGGGTTGTCGTCCTACGGCTACGACATCCGCCTGGCCGACGAATACAAGATATTCACCAACGTTTACGGCGCCATCGTGGACCCCAAGGCTTTCGATCCCAAGTCATTCGTGGACTACCGGGGGCCGCACTGCGTGATACCGCCCAACTCCTTCGCGTTGGCCCGCTCGGTGGAACGGTTCGACATCCCGCGCGGGGTGCTGGCCGTCTGCCTGGGCAAGAGCACCTTCGCCCGCTGCGGCATCATCGTCAACGTAACGCCCCTGGAGCCCTGCTGGCGGGGCTACCTGACCATCGAGATTTCCAACACCACGCCCTTGCCGGCGAAGGTCTATTCCGACGAGGGCATCGCCCAGCTCCTGTTCTTCGAGGGCGACGAGGTTTGCGAGACCAGCTACGCCGACCGCAAGGGCAAGTATCAGAGCCAGGTCGGCATCGTGCCGCCTCGCCTGGAGGCGCGGGCCGGGTGAAAGCCGCCGTCCTGGCCGCATGGCTTTGCGCGGCGGCCGGAGGCGCGCCCGTCCAGATCGCCAAATCTTCCGTGACGGCGCCGGTCGGCGAGAGCTTGCGCACGCTCTCGGAGATGCGGCGGCGCGGGCTGGTGGCGATGGACGTCCAGCAATGGAGCCCGTCCGACATGGAACTGCTGCTGCGCATGCGCCGGGCCGAGGAGCGGGGCGCCCTGGACCTGCTGCGCAAGAACTACCTGCGCCTGGGGGCGCTGGTGGTCGCCGAGCCCGCCGCCGGCGCCTCCGCGGCCTTGGCCCGGCTGCGACTGACGCGACGAGGCTTCGCGGCCTACCTGCGCCTGCGCTCCCAGGCGGCCCTCGAATATTTCCAGTCCCGGGAGATAGGGGCGAAGTGGGCTTTTCAACTCCGGGATCTCCAGGGCCGCCGGCTTTTCGACCGGGGCAGCGGCGATCTCACGGAGGCCGGAGAGGAGCTTTACGGCCGCGCCGCCCTGGGCCTGCCCGTGTTTTGGCGGCTGCGCTCCGGAGAAACGGGGGGCAACCGGCCGGTGCCGCCGGAGCTTAGGTCTCCCTAAGCCTCGATCCGTCGAGAAACCTTAATTTTTTTCTTGTGCGGCCGCCGGTTAATTGTGTAAACTCGCTTATTATGCCTCAGAAGACCTTCCTCTATAATCCCAAGCAGAACCCGGTGCGGCGCAACTGGCATTACATAGACGCCAAGGATCAGGTCCTGGGCCGCATGGCTACCCGCGTGGCGACGCTCCTGCGCGGCAAGCACAAGCCCAGCTACACCTCCTTCGTGGACGGCGGCGACTTCGTGGTGATCACCAACGCGGCGCGGGTGCGCCTGACCGGCCACAAGATGGACCAGAAGTTTTACTTCAGCCATTCGGGCTGGGCCGGCGGCAAGAAGGTGACCCCGATCAAGCGGCAGATGGAGCGCGACCCCCGCAAGGTCGTCTATCTGGCCGTCAAGCGCATGATCCATGGCAACCGGCTGCGCAGCCGCCAGTTGGCCCGGCTGAAGATATTCCCCGGCGCGGAGACTCCCGGAGTCCCCCGCCCCGCGAAGGCAGGCTGAACTTTAATGGACAACAAGAACTCCGTTCTGGCGACCGGCCGCCGCAAGACCTCGGTGGCGCAGGTGCGGGTCGTGGCCGAGGGCCAGGGCAAGGTCACCGTCAACACTCGC
The DNA here is from genome assembly GCA_028717865.1 of Elusimicrobiota bacterium. Taxonomy (GTDB): domain Bacteria; phylum Elusimicrobiota; class Elusimicrobia; order UBA1565; family UBA9628; genus UBA9628. The sequence continues at coordinate 10,408 of JAQUMZ010000046.1, forward strand.
CCCGTGGAGGAGTACTTCCGCGGCCAGGAGCACCGCCTGCGCAACGTGCTGGCGCCGATCGGGCTCGTGGCCGACGGCAAGAAATTCGACTACGAGCTCAAGATCACCGGCGGCGGCCCCACCGGCCAGGCCGAGGCGGCCCGCCACGCCATCGCCCGGGCTCTGGTGAAGCTCGACGAGAAGAACAAGAAGCCCATGCGGGCCAACGGTTTCCTGACCCGCGATCCGCGCATGGTCGAGCGCAAGAAGTCCGGCCAACCCAAGGCCCGGAAGCGCTTCCAGTACTCCAAGCGTTGAGAGCCGCGCCGCGTTCTCGATACCGGGGGGTTCGCGCCCCCCGGTATTTTTATTAGGCTATTAAGGGTATGGAAAGGATCAAGGTTCGAGGGCTGGCCAGGATCGCCTCGGCGGTCTTTGCGATATGGGGCGCCGTGGTCGCGCTCAAGGCGGTATATGATCTTTTCGCGGGGCAGCCGGAGGCCAATCTTTACGCCCCGGCGCCGTGGGCGTTCGTTTCCCGCGAACAGTGGCTGCGCTACGGAGGCTTCGAGCTGGCCTACGGATTGGCCCTGCTGGCCCTGGCCTGGGCCGCGTGGCGCTACGGGGGCTTCCTGCCGGAATTCATACAGAGGCCGCGCCGGGAGCCGGAGATCAGGCTTTTCGATTGAACGGACGTATGGCCACCCCAACGGAACCGGCGCCCCCCTCGTATGGGGGCGCCGGTTGCGCG
>JAQUMZ010000047.1 GCA_028717865.1 Elusimicrobiota bacterium
CGGCCGTGCTCATAGTGGGATTCGTCTTCCGGGAGCCCCGCCGGCGCATACGCAAGGTCGTGCCCACGCTGGAGTCCCGCCTGGGCCTGCCGCTGGCCATGGCCGCGATCGTCCTGCTCCTGGGCTTGGCCTCGAGCCTCATCACGGCCATCGTCGCGGCCCTCATCCTCGCCGAGGTGGTCGATGCCCTGCGCCTGGAGCGCCGCTACGAGCTGCGCCTGGTGGTCTGCGCCTGCTACGCCATCGGCCTGGGCGCGGCCCTGACCCCGCTGGGCGAGCCGCTCTCGACCATCGTCGTGTCCAAGCTCAAGGGCCCTCCTCACGACGCCGGCTTCTTCTACCTCCTGCGTCTGCTCGGCCTCTGGGTCGCGCCCGGCATGCTCGTCGCCGCCGCGACCGCGGCCTGGAAAGTCGGCAAGCCCGCGCGCCGCGACCAAAGCCTGCACGAGGACTACCACGAGAGCTGGGGCACGATCGCGCTGCGCGCCGCCAAGGTCTACCTCTTCGTCATGGCCCTGGTCCTGTTGGGCGCGGGGCTCCAACCTCTGGCCGAGCGGCTGCTGGGCGGAGTCCCCGATTGGATGCTCTATTGGCTCAACTGCGTTTCGGCGATCCTCGACAACGCCACGCTCGCCGCGGCCGAGATCGTCCCCGCCATGAACGACCGCACCATGCACTTCGTGCTGATGAGCCTGCTGGTCTCGGGCGGCCTGCTCATACCGGGCAACATTCCCAACATCATCAGCGCGGCGAAGCTGGGCATACGCAGCCGCGAGTGGGCCCGGGCCGCGGCGCCGCTGGGGCTGGCTCTCCTGCTCGGCTACTTCGCGGCGCTTGTGCTGCTGCTCTGATCAGTGCTCGGCAGCAGGAGGCTCCTGCTCGCAGGACAACCCGGTGCTATAATCTCCCGGTGGACGAAATAAACGTCCGCCCAAGCTTGGTCGCGGGGGCCAGGATCCATTGCCTATCCGGCGGCCAAGGCGAGCCGGTCGTGCTCCTGCACGGCCTGGGCGCCTCCTCCTACACTTGGCGCCACCTGCTGCCGAGCCTGGCCCGGACCCACGCGGTCTATGCCCCTGATTTCCCCGGCTACGGCCGCTCGGACAAGCCCCGAGACTTCGACTACAGCCTCGGCGGATTCGCGGCCTGGCTGCGGACTTTCCTGACGGAACGCGGCCTGCCCGCGGCCGCCCTCATAGGCAACTCCATGGGAGGAGCCGTCGCGCTGCGGCTGGCCTTGGACGAGCCCCGGCTCGTGCGGCGGCTGGTCCTCATCGGCGCCCCGGTTTTCCTCAACAACGTCCCGCAAATGGTGCGGATCATGCGCCGGCCGCTTCTCGGCCGGCTGCTGGAACTTTTTTTAGGCCGCTGGACGGTCCGCCTGGTCGCCGCGACGGCATTCCTGGACCCTGCCCTGATCACCAAGGACGTCATTGACGAATACTCCCTGGCTTTCCGGACCCGGGCAGGCCGAAGGGCGACGGCCGAAACCCTGCGCCGCTGCCTCTCGCCCGATTTGGACGGCTACATCGCGCGCTATGGAACGCTCCAAGCCCCTCTGTTGTTCATCCGGGGCGATCACGACGGGGTCGTGGATGACGAAAGCGCGCGGCGCTTCTGCGGGATCGTGCCCAACGGGCGTCTGCTGCGCATACCGAGGTGCGGGCATGTCCCCCAAGAGGAAAAGCCGGAAGCCGTGCGAACGGCCCTCGAAGCTTTCCTATAAAATGGTGTCAGGCTTTCCCAAAATTCCCATCACGACGCCGGCGGCCACGGCCGTTAACTCCCTCGCGATCCGCCAGAATCGCGAGGCCGGCGCGACCCTTCCTTAGTCGCGCCGATAGTATGAAGTTCGGAGGACTGGGCCAGATTGCGCCCAGTTCTTCGGTTCCGCATACCGCCTGGCGCGCGCACGAGGAACAGGGCGCGCGCGGGTTCGCGCGCCGCACGGCCGCGCGCGAACCTTGGTACGGCTGGAGCCCGCGGAGGGCGGCATTTCTGCGGCCGCAGCCGTCAAACCCCTCGCGATCCGCCAGGATCGCGAGGCCGGCGCGACCCTTCCTTAGTCGCGCCGATAGTATGAAGTTCGGAGGACTGGGCCAGATTGTGCCCAGTTCTTCGGTTCCGCATACCACCTGGCGCGCGCACGAGGAATAGGGCGCGCGCGGGTTCGCGCGCCGCACGGCCGCGCGCGAACCTTGGTACGGCGGGAGGCCTCGATGGGAGGCTTTGCTGCGGCCACCTCCATTAAACCCCTCGCGATCCCGCCAGGGATCGCGAGGCCGTCCCCAACGGCGCGCTGATTTGATAGACTCCCCCCATGTTAGAATTCAAGCCATACACGGAAGACGCCTCTGATTTGGCGGAGTTCTCCCTCAAGGCGGTCATTCTGGGGGCCATTTTCGGAATCATCTTCGGCGCCTCCACGGTCTACCTGGCCCTGCGCGCGGGGCTGACCGTCTCGGCCTCGATCCCGATCGCGGTCCTCGCCATCGCGGTATTCAAGAAGGTCGGCAACTCGACTATACTTGAGAACAACATCGTGCAGACTATCGGCTCGGCGGGAGAATCCATCGCCGCCGGCGTAGTCTTCACGGTGCCCGCCCTGATCTTCTTGAGCAACGGCGAGCAGTACTTCAAGTATTTCCAAATATTCACGCTTTCGCTGGTCGGCGGCATACTGGGCATCCTATTCATGATCCCGCTGCGCCGGGCTTTGATCGTAAAGGAGCACGGGGTGCTGCCCTATCCCGAGGGCACCGCCTGCGCCGAGGTCCTGGTGGCCGGGGAGAAGGGCGGCAACCTCGCCAAGCTGGTATTCTCCGGCCTGTGGACCTCCATCGCCTACAAGCTGCTCATGAGCGTGCTGGGGCTGTGGAAGGACACTCCGTCCTACATAACTCCACGCGGCAGCCAGCTGCCCAACCTGACCGTGGATTCCGAGATCACACCCGAGTACCTGGGCGTGGGCTACATCATCGGACCCAAGGGCTCGGCCCAGATCGTGGCGGGCTCGGTGCTCTCCTGGATGGTCCTCATCCCCCTGCTGACCCTCTTCGGCGACCGCATCCCCGAGCTGGTCCTGCCCGGCTGGCAGGGCAAGCTCATCTCGCAGATGTCGCCGCTCGAGATCTACAAGGGCTACGTCCGCTACATCGGCGCCGGCGCCGTGGCCGCCGGCGGCCTGTTCACCCTGGTGCGCACCATCCCCACCATCATCTCCTCTTTCCAGGGCTCCTTCAAGGACCTGCGCAGCGCCGGGCGCTCGGCCGGGCAGAAGCGCACCGAGCGCGACATCCCCATGAAGTACGTGCTCTGGGGCTCGCTGGGCCTGGCTCTGCTGATGTCGGTGCTGCCCCAGTTCCCGGGCAAATTCCCGGCCAGCCTGGTCATGTCCTTCCTGGTCCTGCTCTTCGGCTTCTTCTTCGTGACCGTGTCGAGCCGCATCGTGGGCATCATCGGCTCCTCCTCCAATCCCATCTCCGGCATGACCATCGGCACGCTCATGGCCACCTGCCTCATCTTCGTGGCCATAGGCTGGACCGGCGAGGTCTACCAGGCCACAGCGCTCTTCGTCGGGGCGGTGGTCTGCATCGCGGCCGCCAACGCCGGGGCCACCTCCCAGGACCTCAAGACCGGCTTCATCGTGGGCGCCACGCCCTACAAGCAGCAGCTGGGCCTCATCATCGGCGTACTGGCCTCGGTGGCCGTCATCGGGGTCACGCTCTTCCTGCTGCACACCTCGCCCTATGGGCCCATCGGCTCGGAGAAGCTCGCCGCGCCGCAGGCCACCTTGATGGCCACCTTGATCAAGGGTCTGCTGGCCCGGGAACTGCCCTGGGGTCTGGTGTTCCTCGGCATGCTGATCTCGGTCTTCGTGGAACTGCTCGGCGTGCGCTCCCTGCCCGTAGCCGTCGGGGTCTACCTGCCCCTGGCCACGACTTTGCCCATCTTCGTGGGCGGCATGATCAATCCGGCCGTGGCCTGGTGGACCAGGCGCAAGGCCGAGGCGGAGGGCGAGATATCCGCGGGCATGCTCTACTCGACCGGCCTGGTGGCGGGAGGCTCGCTCGCCGGCGTGGGCATCGCGGTGCTGGCCGGGGTCCAGGAAGGCTATTTCGCCCAGCTTTTCAACGTCGGCGCGCGCTACGGCCTAGTCGAAAGACTGGGCGCGTCCGCGGACCTGGTCTCCGTGGCGGCCTTCGCCGGCCTGGGCCTGCTGCTCTTCAAGGCCGCCAGCAAGAAATCTCGCCTCTAGCCGCCCATATGGCGCCCCGGGTGGCCGTCGTCGGCGCAGGCGCCTCGGGCTTGGCCGCGGCCGTGGCGGCGGCCCGCCGCGGCGCCCAGGTGGTCGTCATCGAACGCTTCCACGCCCCGGGACGAAAGATACTGGCCAGCGGCGGCGGCCGCTGCAACCTCACCAACAGCCGCATCCGACCGGAGAACTACCACGGCGGCTCGCCCGGCTTCGTGCGCGAGGCCCTGCGGAACTTCAGCGCCGCGGACTTCTTCTCGCGCCTCGGCCTGCTGACCAGGGAGGAGCCCGACGGCAGGATATTCCCCCGCTGTGGCAAGGCCCAAGCGGTGCTCGACGTGCTCAAAAACGAGCTCGAGCGCCTGGGCGTAGAGCTGCGGCTGGGGGTGGAGGCCGGCGCGGCGCGGCGCTCGGAACGGGGATTCTCGCTGCGCGTCGCCTCCGAGGAACTTCATTGCGACCGGCTGATACTGGCCTGCGGAGGCCGGGCCGCCCCCCAGTTGGGCGCGGGAGAAAACGCCTACGCCCTGGCCGAGGCCCTGGGCCACGGCGTCACGCCGCTGTTCCCCGCCCTGGTTCCGCTCTGCGTCAAAGAAAGCGGCATAAAGCGCCTGCACGGCCTGCGCGTGGAGGCCGGGCTTCGCCTCCTGGACGGAGCGCGCGAGGTCTGCCGCAGCCAAGGCGAGGTCTTGTTCACGGATTACGGCCTATCCGGACCGGCCGCCCTGGACGTCAGCCGCGAGGCCTCGCGGGGCGAGGCCCGGGGCGGGACCTTGGACCTCTTCCCGGAGTTCACGCCCCAGGGCCTGCGGGCCATGCTCCTGCGGCGCTGGCACGCCTCGCCGGCGCGCCCGCTGAAGGATTTTTTCGCCGGGATGCTCGCCCGCCAGCTCTCCGGAGCCGTCATGGACGCCTTGGGCTGGGACGCGCGCCGGCCTTTGGAAAGCCTGGGCGGGAAGGCCGTCGAGCGCCTGGCCGGGCTGCTGTCGCAGTGGCCTTTCGAGCTGGCCGGCACCCGCCCCTGGAGCGACGCCATGGTCACGGCGGGGGGCATCCGCCTCGACGAGATCGACCCCCGGACCATGGCCTCGCGCAAGGTTCCCGGCCTGTTTATCGCGGGGGAACTGCTCGACGTGGACGGCGACAGCGGGGGCTACAACCTCCACTTCGCCTGGGCCTCTGGCCTCGCCGCCGGTCTTGGTGCCACGCTTTCAGAAACTTCAGAAACTCCGGAACGAACGGCCTAAAACCGGTCCCACAGTTTCTGGGCCAACTCCAGGGACTTGGCCGCGATCTCCTTTTCGTCCACGCCGAGCTTGAGCTTCTTGCCTTCCATCAGCACCTTCCCGCCGCAGATGGTGGTGTCCACGAACGATTGCGACAAGCCGAAGCCCAGGTGGCCCAGGAAAGTGCCCGCGTCGAAGGGCGTGGGCGGGAAATAATCCACGAGCACAACGTCCGCCGCGCAGCCCTCCTTGAGCACGCCCACTCCCGGGCTCCAATAGCGGTTGGCGATCCTGGCGTTGTTGAATGACAGCGTGCCCAGCGCCTCCATGAAGCCCACGCTGGGGTCGGCGTGCAGCAAATGCTGGGCCCACAAGGCGGCGCGAACCTCCTCGAGCATATTGACCGTCATGGCGTCCGTGCCCAGGCCGACCAGGACGCCCTTCCTGGACATCTTGACGATGTCGGCCACGCCGACCGCGTTGTTCATGTTGGACTGCGGGTTGTGCGCCACCGCGGTGCCCGTGTCGCGCAGCAGGTTCAGCTCGTCCTCGTTGACGTGCACGCAGTGCGCCGCTATGGTCTTGGGGCCCAGCACGCCGAACTTATGCAGGCGCTCGACGACGCGCATGCCGAAGTTCTTCTCGTTGAAGTCCTGGTCGGACTTGGCCTCGGCGACGTGAACGTGGAAGCCCGCGCCCAGCTCCCGCCCGGCCGCCGAGGCGGCCTCCAGGCTGTCGTCGCCGATGGTGAACGACGCGTGCAGCCCGAACAGAGCCTTGAGCTGGGGGTCGTTTTCCTTGGCGCAGCGCTTTATGAAATCCACGTTCTCATCGATTCCCTCCCGGGCGACCTTGCCGCCGTCGCGGTCGGAGAGCTCGTAGCAAAGGCTGGCCCGCAGGCCGGACTGCTTGACCGCCTTGGCGATGGCGTCGAGGCTGCCCCGGACGGCGAAGGGGCTGGCATGATGGTCGATGAGCGTGGTCGTGCCGTGCTTGATCGCGTCGAGCAGGGGCGGCAGGGCGCTGTAATAGCAGTCGTCGCGGGTCAGCTTCTTGTCCAGGCGCCACCACAAGTTCTCGAGCACCTGCTGAAAATCCTTGGCGGGCGCCGCCTTGCCCAGGCCGCGGACCATGGTGCTGTAGAAATGCATATGGACGTTGATGAAGCCCGGCATGACCACCTTGCCCTCGGCGTCGATGACCTCGGCGCAGTTCTCATCGAACTGCTGAGCGGGAGCGATCTTCTTTATAAGGCCGTCCTCGATGAGCAGGGCATGTCCGTGGAGGACCCGGTTCTCCTCGCCGAGTGTGACGATGATGCCGTTCTTGATCAGAAGCGTCCGGGACATGTCTCAACCTCCAAGGTTCGGCGCGTTGCAGACGCGGCAATCCGGCCCAAGCGCCATCATACCAAACGCGCGCGCGGCTGGTTGGAAAATATGCCCGCCTATTTCCGAGCCTGCGGCTGGAGACGGAAAACGGGGCCGAGCTTGTCCATGATGCCTCCATAAAGCTCGCCCATCGCTCCCGCATAGAAGAAACCAACTCCGCCCGCCATCACCATGGCAGTCCCGGTCAACGGGGCCGTCCCGGCCGCGATGATCACCGCGCCCGTGATGACGATCCCCGCGGCGAGCAGTTGAACCACGCCGGTCGCCCGCCGGACCTGCTCGCCCTCCGGAGAGCGCGGCAACGGCTCCGGGGCCGACAGAAGCGGGGGCTCGGCCGGCTTGGGGCGCGCGGACTCGGAGAACACGACTGTCTTGGGCGCGGAGAAGCTCTCCATGGCCGCCGGCTTGGGGCCCGCGCCCGGGACGGCGGCTTCGGCCTCCTTGCCTCCGAAAGGATTCACCGCCAGCCTCTCCACGCGGCCCTGGGCGGCCCCCAGCTGGTCCGCGCGCCCTTTTCCCGAGGCCGCGCCGGAGAATTGCCCCTGCCCCGGAAAATATAGCGCCTTGAGCTCCGCGCCCTGCGGCGGATTCAATTGCTCCGCGAGCGCGTCGAATTCCCGGCTCAACCCGGCGACATCCTTCCCTTCATCCAATCCCTTGAAGAAGGACGCCAATTGTCCGGCCGCGGGGTCCGCGGCGCCGTCGAGCTCAAGCAGGGCACAATCCCGCTGCCCCTGGACGGAATGCCCGGCCATAAAGCAGCGCAAGACGGCTTCGTTTCCGCCCCCGGTTCCCGGCGCCCGCGGGGCAAGCGCCGCCGCGGGCCCCCACCAAGCCAGCAGACATGACGCGATCAGTATCCTCATCTCGGCCTCGCGGCTCGCGCCGCTCCTAAATGAGTTTAGCTGGATTCCCCTTTTTCTTCAAGGGCTCGCGGCGAAACGCGAACTAGGCGGCCGGCGCCGCGGGCGGCTCCGACACGGGCAGGCCGAGGTGGCGCAGGAAAGCCGCTTCGTCGGGCTCGCGCCCCAAAAACGCCCGGAGCGACTCGGCCTCTTCGCGGCTCGAGCCCGTCTCCAGTATCTCGCGCCGGTAGGACCGGCCCACTTCGGGATTCTCGACGCCCTCGGCCTCGAAGCGCGAGAAGATGTCCTGGGCGTATACGAGCGACCACAAGTAGCTGTAATAGCTCGCCGCGTAGCCCATCAAGTGGCCGAAAGTCGCCGGGAAATGGGTCCCCGGCGTGGGCGCGGGCAGGCCGAGCTCGGCCCAGAGGCGCTCGAGCACGGCCATAGGATCGATCGGTCCGGCCGCGGTGTGATAGGCGAAGTCGAGGCTGGCCAGGCCGATCTGGCCCATGATCTCCGTGGCCTTGTTGAAATTGCGGGCCGCGAGCATCTTGGCCAGAAGCTCGGGCGGCAGCTTGCGCGACGCGTCCTGCCAATGCCCCGAGATCCGCTCCAGGATGGCGGGCTGCCAGACGAAATTCTCCATCATCTGGGAAGGCGCCTCGACGAAATCGCGCGCGACGCGGGTGCCCGAAAAGTCGAGGTAGCGGGCCTGGGTAAGGGTCTGATGCATCAGGTGCCCGAACTCGTGGAAGAAGGTCTCGACCTCCCCGTGCTTGAGCAGGGAAGGGCGGCCCGGCGTCGCCTTGGTGAAATTGCCCACCATGGCCGAGACCGGTCGGCGGTAGGAGCCGTCGGGCAGTTCCCGCCCCCGAACCAGGGAGAAAGCGGCCATGTGGTTGAACTTGCCCGGCCGCGGATAGAGATCGAGAAAAAAGTGCCCGATCCGGCGCCCCGTGGCCGCGTCCGATATCTCGAAGAGGCGCACGTCCTGGCTCCAGGCTCCGGCGGGCTTCTCCGTGAAGCGCACTCCGAGCATATCCTCGTAAGTCTTAAGGGCGCCCTTGATGACGGTGTCTATCGGAAAATACTGGCGGACCTCCTCGTCGTCCAGGTCGTAAAGGCGCTTTTGGAGCTTGCCGGTGTAGAAGGCGCGGTCCCAGTAGTCCAGCTTCCCGGCGCCGGGCCGCTCCCGGCGCAGTTCGTCGAGCAAACGCGCCCCCTCCGCCCGGGCGGGTCCGTAGACCATATTCTTGAGCCGGGCCAGGAACGCGGACACCCCCTCGGGCGCCTTGGCCATGCGCTCCTCGATCACGTAATGCGCGTAGGTTTTGTAGCCGAGCATGCCGGCCAGCTCGCGGCGCAACGAGAGCACCTCTCCGAGCACGGGCATGTTCTTGTCCGCCGCGCGATTGGCGTACTTGAAAGCAAGCTGACGCCGCAACTCCGAGTCCTTGGCCAACTCCATGAAAGGCCCGTAAGAGGGATAATCCAGGGTGATGCGAACCTTGCCCTCGGGAGTGCGCTCGCGGCCGTCTATGTAGGCCTGGGACAAGCCCTCCAGGCGCGCCGGCTCCACGTCGATAAATTCGTTCACCTCGCGCAGGTTCTTTTGGAAAGCCTGGGACAGATCGGAAAGGCGCTTGCGCACGGAATTGAGGCGCTCGCGCTGCTCCGGCGGCAGGCCCATCCCCTGGCGCGCGTAACCGCGCAAGGTCTCTTCCAGAAGCTTCTTGTCCTCCCCAGTCAGCGCCTCGCCCTTGGCGGCGACGTCCAGATAGGCCTGGTATATATCCTGCCGGTCGGCCAGGTTGATGCCAAAGCGGCTCATGCGGCGGGCGATGGCATCGGCCATGCGCCGCACTCGGCCGTCCGGGGAGACTTCCGTCATGAAGGAAGCTCCGACCGTGGCCTCCTGGAACCGGCCGTCGGCCTGCGTGAGCGGCTGGACCGTATTGGCGAAGGTGCGCCGCTCGGAAGGGATCGCGAGCACCCGCTCTATGGCGGAGAGATACTCCTTCTCGGCGGACTTGTACGCCGCCGCCATCCCGTTAAAGGTCGTAGGAAATGAAAAAACCGGGGCCTGGCTCAGGGCGGCGGCGCCCGAGGCTCGAGCGCCAACGGAAACCTTGGCCGGCGATACCAGCGTCTGGGACCAAACGGCTTGCGGCAGCAACAGCAAAACGGGAAGGAAAATATTCATGTAATAGATTTAAACGCTTCCACCCCCCCCCGCGCCTAAGGCCACGGACCCATGCCGCCGCCGACAAAATCCCTATGCGCTCTAGGCCCAAATACCCTGACGGCGGCGGCCCCCGGCCGCTATTCTTACGGAGATGAATAAAGATATGCCCCGTCGCGCGCTGGCCGCGGGCTTGGCGCTTTGCCTGGCCGTCCTGCCACCCGCCCAGGCCTGGGCGCAGGTCCGCCGCGCCCCCGCCGCCCCCGTCAAGCCGATTCCCGGGCTCGGGGCCATGACGGGGCTCGGGACCCCGGGCGCCTCCGGCATTTCCCTGACGAACCCGTCAGCCCTGCCGCGGCAGTCCGCGAGCGCGGCGCCAATTCCCTCCGCCTTGACGCCGGCCGCGGCCGCCCCCGAAGCCCCGGCCGGCGGCAAGCTCGCCGCCGACGCCGCTCAGCCTACGGCCGCGCAAGCCGAGTCCCCGCTTTCCAGCCTGGAAGCCGCGGTGGAGCAATCCGCCGATTTCGCGGAGGAGTCCGCCGGCGCGTCCCCGGAGGATATAAAGGAGAACCCCGTTTTCGACGGCTCCGGCGAAAAGAAGCACTTGGTCTTCGATTTCCACCAGCCGGATTTCCGAGCCGGCTACGCCGCGGCCACCGCCTGGACCACCGGCGACGCGATCGTCTCCGGCAAACGCGCGCGCTTTCTGGAAGGCATGGCCTACCGGATCGCGGAGCTAAGAAAAGACGAGGCCGCCGGCCGCGAATTCATCTCGCGCGCGGCCGGACTCGACGACGCGGCGGTCTCGCGCCTGGCAGACGCCTACCTGGCGGGCCCGGCGCGCGCGCCCGCGCTGAGGGAAAACCTCGCCGACGCGGACTACAGCCAGGTCTACATGACCGGGGCCGGCTGGCGTCCAGAGAAGCAGCTTTGGCTGCCCACACCCAGCCTGCTGCAGCGCTTCAACCCGAGGCTGCGCGGCCAGATGCGCAGGCGCGACGAACGCTTCATGGC
>JAQUMZ010000048.1 GCA_028717865.1 Elusimicrobiota bacterium
CATAGAGGGGACCTTCGACGAAACGCCGCCCGAGCGCGTCGCCGACGTCGCTTTCGCCGCCTACCAGGCCATAGGCCGCGGCGCCCCGGCCGACGTCGTCGAGGGCATCGCGCTCTACGGCTACCGCAAGAAGATACCCGGCGAACGCATAGCGGTCTGGGCCAACGGCTACAAGAACCTCACCGACGCCAAGGTTCCGCCGGAAGTGGCGGCGGACCTGGTCCGCAACGCCATGGAGCGCGACTGGGACGATCGCACCTTCAACCTGCTCAAGACCAGCATGTACCAGGCCGCCCGGGAGCGCTTCGACCTGCGCGACTACGCGGTCTACCTGCTGGGCAACATGCGCCCCGAGACCAAGCCCGGGGCCCACGGCGCGCGGGCCCTGGCCTATTTCCGGAGTTGCGCCCGGACCCGGACCAAGCCCAAGCTGCCGGCCTACGAGGGAGTTTTCACCCGCACGCCGGCCCCGGCCATGGTCTACGAGGCCAAGCCCCCCGAACCCGAGACCCCGAGGATCCCAACCCCGGCTCCCGTCGAAGCGCCCCGGACCGCGCCGCCGCCGGCCGTTGCGCCCGCGCCCGCCCCGGCCCGGACGCCCAAGGCCGCGCCCCCGCGGCCGGCCGACTTGGGCCTGCGCATGTCGCGGCTCTGGCCCGGCCTCGAAGCGTCCGTGGTTTCCTACCTGGGCACGCCCTACGTATGGGGCGGGACCACCCGCAAAGGCATCGATTGCTCCGCCTTGACGCAGAACTCCTATGGAGAGAACAAGGTCGGCATCCCGCGCGTCAGCCGCCAGCAGTGGAAGGTGGGCGAGCCGGTCGAGCGGCCCGACCTGCGCGCGGGCGACCTGGTCTTCTTCAACACCATGGGCGTGGGCGTCTCGCACGTCGGCATGGTCGTGGATCCCAAGGGCCCGCGCTTCATGCACGCATCCTCGTCCCGGGGCGTGATACGCGAGGACCTCGAGAAGCGCTATTTCAAGACGCGCTACTTGGGAGCTCGTCGCATCGTGCCTTAGCCGCCAGCAGCCCCGCCGCCGAGGGCAAGGACCGCCGCTCCGGCAGCGCCGAACCCAGCGCCGCCGGCAGCAGCCACCAGCACGACAAAGTGCACAAGGAACCGGTCAGGATAAGCGCCGCCGCGGCTCGGTAAGCCCCAGCCGGGCCGGGCGCGAAGCCCTCCCGCAAAAGGTCGTAGATCCGTCCCCCCGCCGCGTTCGAGGCCAGCGCCGCGAAGTTGAAGACCGCCATATAGACGGCGAAAGCCGTGGCTTCGGCGCCCTTGGGGCACGACCGCGCGGCCAGATCCATCAGGGCCAGGCGGAAGACCACCCCGAGCGCGCCGAAAAACACGGTCAGCAAGGCGGCCGAGACGGACCCGCGGTAGAGCAGGTAGAGCAGCCCGGTCGCGGCCGACACCAGCACGCCCGCGCGCAGGAAGCGCTCCGTCCCCCAACGGCGCACCGTGCTTCCGAAAAACGCCGCGCCCGCCACGCCGGCGGCCCCCCCCAACGTGCTCAGCAGGCCGATGTAGAGCGGCCCCATATGCAGGGTTTCGCTTTGGAAATAAAACTGCGCCGTGCCCAGGAAGGGATAGAAGTTCCAAAGGAATATCATCAGGCACAAGGCCCAAAAACGGCGGCTGCGGACCAGGCCGCGCAGGGCTCCCGGAACCGCCGCCGGCGCCGGGGCGGCCGGCGCGGCCTTGACCAAAAAGGCCGAACCGGCGACGAGCAGGGGAAACACCGCGGCCAAGGCGAAAACCGCGCGCACGTCGACGCGCGCGGCCAGCCACCCCCCGCCCACCCCGGTCAGAAGCAGGGTCGCGTAGAGCGTCCCTATCTGGACGGCCTGATACGTCCCCGTCTTGCCCGCGAGCTTGCCTTTTTCCACCATCACGCCGTCGCAGGTCACGTCGCAGAAGGCGACGGAACAGTTGACCAGGATCAGCAAGGCGAGCAAAAGCCCGTAGCCCGGAACCGGAGCCGCCGCCAAGGCCAGCCAGCCGGCCGCCCCGACGGCCGCCCCGGCCGCGAGACGCGCCCGGCGCCTGGGCAGCAGGTCCGCCAGCAGGCCGAAGAGCGGCTTGATCAAAAACGGCGCCGTCATCCACGCCACGAACACGGCCGTCTGGCCCGCGCTGAGCTTGAGGCCGTCCTTGAGCCGGTAGTTGAGCGGCTCATAGACGATGCCGGCCATCCCCTGCGCGAAGTAATTGACCGCGCAAAACAGGTAGAGACGATCCGTGCCGATCATAGGCTGCGGGAGCACGCCATTCTAGCAGTTTTGCGAAAATTCATAGTACAATAACGGCATGTGGCGGTTTCTTTTGCCGGGCTTGTGCCTGGCCCTGGTTCCCTGCGCCCCGGCGCAGGAAGACGGAGTCGGCGACGAACAGCAAACTGCGGCCGAGCCGGCGGCGCCGGCGCCCGAACCGGCCGAGGCCGAGGCCAAGCCCATGTCCCTCGACGACGCCCGCGTCAATTTCGCGACGGTCGTGGAAAACTTCATTCTCGACCGCAGCGGCAACGGCTATTGGCCGCTCAAGCGCAAAACCACGGGCAAAGCGCTGCGCCTGCTCTTCGTCGGGGTGGACGGCAAGACCGTCCAATCCTCATCCGCCGGCCGTTACTCCGGAATCGTGCTTCTGCGCCAGGTCGACGGCCCCCCCGTCAAGGCCGTCTTCGACGTTAGTTTCACCCAGGCCCGGTGGGGCGTGCAGAGCTTCCGCCTGCTGCCGGACGCTCCGAAGAAAACTGCGCCGCCGGGAAAAAAGCCGCGCGCGAGCGCCAAGCCCTAGTCCAAAAAGAACAGGGTCAGCTCGAAGATCGCCAGGATCGGAACGGCCAGGGCCGCCTGCGACACGACGTCCGGCCCGGGAGTAAGCACCGCCGCCGCCGCCACGGCGGCCAGGTAGACGTAGCGCCGGCGCTCGCGCAGGCCCCGCCGACCGACCACGCCCATGCGATTGAGCAGGATGAGCACCACGGGAAGCTGAAAAACCCCTCCGAAAGACAGGGCCAGGCCGGCCGCGAATCCCAGGTAGCCGCTCAGCGTCATAAGCGGCCGGACGTGCTCGCCGCCGAAGGCCAGCAGCACGCGCATGGCCGCGGGCACGACGGCGAATACCGCGACCGCCGCCCCGAGCAGGAACAGCAGGTAGGAGGCGGCGGCCAGGCGCGGGGCCAGGCGGCGCAGGCGGGCGTCGAAGGCCCGGGCCACGAAGAGCCAGGCCTGGTGCAGGATCAAGGGCAGGCTGACCAGCAGCCCCGCGAAGAGCGCGGCCTTGATGCGGATCGCGAACGCCTCGGTCGGATGCGTGAAGACCACGCCGCCGGCTGAGGCGGCCAGCCGGTCGAGCAGCCACCCCGAGGCCCTATAGCACAGCATCGAGGCGGCGCCCAGGGCGGCGAAGCAGACGAGCAGCCGGCGGCGCAGTTCGATGAGATGCTCGGCCAGGGGCAGGGGCGGGTCGTCCCGCCGCGGCTCGAGTTCGGCTAGAACGGGTGGCAGCGGCATGCGTGATGCTCTTCCTTGCCCGGGCCCCAAGGCAAGGAGACGACCCGGATGCCCAGCTCCCGGACCGCGGCGTGCGTCTCGTCGTCGGGCAGCCTCTGGTCGTAGCCCAAGGCCAAAACGGCCGGCTTGACCCGCCGCAGGACCGCCGCGAAACCGCCCTTATCCCCCAGGCGGGCGCTGTCCGCGACGGCCGCCCGGCGCAGGCGGCTCAAGCGCAGGGCCCCCGGGACGGCGTTGGGCTTGCGATTGTGCGCGTCGTGGGCCAGCACGACCACCAGACGATCCCCCAGGCCGCGGGCCCAGCGCAGCATGCGCACATGCGCCTTGTGCATGCGATTGAAACAGCCGGCCGCGAAGACCGTGACGGGCTCAGGCCTTCGGCTTCGGCTCCGGATTCTTTTCTTCTTCAAGCCCCTCGCGCATCCCCTTCTTGAACATGTTCACGGCCCGGCCGCAGGCTCGGGCCAGCTCGGGGATCTTGTTGGGCCCGAACAAAAGCAGCGCCACGAGCAGGATGAGCAAGAGCTCGCCGTAACCGATGTTTCCCATCGTTCGCACCTCGCCGCGGCCGCCGCGACGCGTCCGCTGAGCGAAGATTTTATCATTTTTGGTAGCATCTCGGTATGGCCGTGGATCTGAGATTCGTCCTCACCGGCGCCAAGAGGGTCTTCGACTCCCGGCCCATGTACGCCCAATTGATGGTGACCGAGGACTGCAACCTCGCCTGCGCCTACTGCGACGAATATACGGCCAAGGCGCCGCCCCCCTCCCTGGACGTCCTGCGCCGCCGCGTGGATTTGCTCGACGGCCTCGGCGTGCAGGTCTACGATTTCCTAGGCGGCGAGCCCCTGCTGCATCCCGGCCTGGCCGAGCTCGCGGCCCACGCCAAGTCCAAGCGCGGCGGCTCGAACCTCGTCACCGTCATCACCAACGGCCTGCTGCTGTCCGAGGACAACATCCGCGCCCTCGACGAAGCCGGGCTGGATTTCATGCAGGTCTCGGTCGACTCCATAGAGCCCACGCCGCTGTCGCGCAAGTCGCTCAAGCTCCTCATGCCGCGCCTGCGCCTGCTCGCCGAGCGGGCCCGATTCAAGGTCGAGATCCAGACCGTGCTCAACGAGTCCACCCGCGGCGACTACGCCCGTTTCCGGGACATGCTCAAGGACCTGCCCTTCGCCTTCGGCTTCTCGATCATGCACGGACCGGGGGGACGCATCGCCATTCGGGGCGCCGAGTACCTGGCGTTGCTCGAGCGCTACGGCGTATTCGAGGGCGTGAATTTCTCCGGCCGGCATCTGCGCGAGATGCTCCTGGGCGATTTCTCCCGCCCCTGGAGGTGCCTGGCCGGCTGCAAGTTCCTCTACGTCAACGGCCGCGGCGAAGCGCAGTGGTGCGGCCAGCAGCGCGCCGAGCGCAGGCCCCTGGAACTCGTGGACCGGGCCTGGCTGAGGCACAACGCGCGCCACAAGCCCTGCGAGCCCGGCTGCGCCCTGGGCTGCGTGCGGCTCGTATCCGCCACGCTCGGAGAGCCCCTCAGGACGGCGGGCGCCAGCCTCGCCCTGGCCTGCGGGCTGGGACGCGGGCGCAGCAAATAGACGTCCGCGGCGCCCGACTTTCGCGAGAAAAGCAAGGAACGTCCCCGCTATGCGTCAGGCTAAGTTCCGCGCCGGCGTCGACGGAGTCGGCCCAGGCCCGCAGCTGCGCGGCCTTGCCGGAAACGAAAGCGCGCGCCTTGCCGATCTCCCCCTCCCGGCTGCTCAGGTTCTCGGCCACGATGCGCTCCAGGTCCTCCAGCCGGTAGAGGTAGACCCCCGCCATGCCGTGCACCGATTCCTCCACGTCGCGCGGCATCGCGATGTCGATCAGAAACAGCGAGCGGCCCAAGCGCGCCGCGGCCGCGTCCCGCACCAGTTCCCAGGACAACACCGGCCGATCGGCGCCCGTGGAGCAAAGCGCGACATCGGCGCCGCGCAGCGCTTCCGGAATGTCGGTCCAGGGCCGCACGCGCACGCCCCGCGCCGGCCGCAGCCGCTCGGCGAGGACTTCGGCCCGCTCGAACGTGCGGTTGACGATCGACAGCTCCCGGATGCCCCGGCCCACGAAATGCCGGCAGGCCTGCTCGGCCATGCGCCCGGCCCCCAGCACCAGCACGGAGCGATCCGAAAGGTCGCCGAAGATCGCCGCCGCCAGCTGCACCGCCACCGAGGCGACCGAGGTCTGGCCCGAGGCGATCGAAGTTTCGCGGCGCACCCGCTTGCCCACGTAGAGGGCGCGTTGGAAAAGCACGTTGAGCCGCTTGCCGGTCATGCCCGCGGCCAGCGCCGCC
Organism: Elusimicrobiota bacterium; assembly: GCA_028717865.1. Lineage (GTDB taxonomy): Bacteria > Elusimicrobiota > Elusimicrobia > UBA1565 > UBA9628 > UBA9628. Next base: position 5,848 of record JAQUMZ010000048.1, read on the forward strand.
TCGTAGCCGTTTTTGACCTGGCCCAGGATCTCCGTTTCGCCCACCACCAGCGAGTCGAGCCCCGCGGCGACCGAGAACAGGTGCTCGATGGCCGCCTGTCCCGTACGCAGGGCCATGCCCTCGGAAAGCGGCGCGCCGGCCAGGCGTTCCAGCGCCGCGAGCGCCGCCGCCGCCGACAGGGGCTCGCGGGCCGGCCAGAGATACAGCTCGAAGCGGTTGCAGGTCGAGACGACCACGGCCTGCGCGCAGCCCCGCGCGCGCATCGCGCCCAGCACCGCGCCGGCCTCGAGGCGCGCCAGGGCTTCCCGAACCCGTACGGAAGCCTCCTTGTGCGTGAATGCGATGGATAGCAGCTGCATGCTCAAGGTCCCCGCAGAAGGAATCCATGAAACCGGCTCATGAGGTCCCCCCCCAGGAAGGTGGCCGCCAACACGCAAAAGGCGATCATGGCGGCGAAGACCCCGCGCCGGCCCCGCCAGCCGCGGCTGGAATGAAGATAAAGGAAGGACGCATAGCCGGCCGCCGTGGCGCAGGCCCCCAGTATCTTGGGGTCCCATAACAACGAGGGCGTCCAGACTTTCCGAGCCCATAATCCGCCCAGCACGAGGCCCGCGCCCATATGGGCGCAGCCCACGGCCACCAGCCGGAAATGCAGGCCGTCGAGCAGTTCCAGGGCGGGCAGGCGGTAGCAAAGCTCGTCGGGCCGGCGGGATTTGAGCTGCCGCTCCTGAATCAGCCAGGCCACGCCCACGCCGAAGGCGTTGGCGAAGGCCGCGTAAGCCGCCGCCAGCAGGACGGGGTGAAAGCCGGTCCACCAGCCGCCCGCCGCCGGCGGCGCGGCCGCCGCGGCCGGCGAGGCCAGGACCGCGGCGCCGCAGAAAAGCACGGCCCAAGGCAGGACGAAAGCGCCCAGTATGCCCAGCCGGCGCCGGCTCTCTACGATGAAAAACGTAGCCGCCACGGCCAGGGAAAGCAGCGTCAGGACTCCGAAAGGCGTGTGCAATGGCAGACGCCAGCGGCCGCCCGCGCCGGCCCAGAACGCGGGCAGCGAGGCCAGGAAGGCCGACGCCTGGAGGCAGGCCCCCGCGGCCAGCAGCCGCAGGCTCCAACGCCCCCAGCCGCCGTTCCGGCGCCGCAGGCAGCCGAGGGCCGCCGCGGTCGCCGCGCAGTAGAAAGCCAAGGCCAGCCGGCTCAACTCGAGCGCCAACGCTCCTCCCCGGTCCGGGGATTTCCCCGGCCGTTCAAATTATACAGACTGCGCGGCCCCGGCGCGATAGGCCGCGAGGCGCGGCGGCGATTTTTTTCACATGGGCCTTTGGGCCCAAATCGGACTGGGCCCTGCGGCCCTGATGGGGGCCAAAGGACCCAGATAAAATCAGGCTGGCTCCAAGTTGAGCCGCGATCAAAAAGGAGGTCCCGATGCCCCTCGCCGAAAAACTCGCCGTCGCGCTGGCCCTGTGCCTGTCGTTCCCCGCCGCGGCCCGCGCCCTGAACTGCCCGGCCGATGTAAAAGACCTGCCCCGGCGCATCGTCACATGCCAGGCCGGCGTCGGCATGGCGCAATGCCGCAAGACCGTCGCCACGGTCGGCTGCTCGATCGTGCGCGAACTGCCCTCGATCAACGCCGTGGTCGTCACCGTGCCCCGCGACGCATTCGAGGCGGCCGCGGCGAGGCTGTCCCTGCTTCCCCAGATCCGGCGCCTGGAGGAGGACAAGTACGTCAATTGGCTCAAGCTGGAAGCGCCGGCCCTGCCCCGCTTCGAGTTCCCCCCTATAAAGGAAATGTTCCCCGGCCTCGCCATGTCCGGGCCCGTGCCCCCGCTCGATGCCGAGCAGCCCTGGGGCATCGCCCGGGTCAACGCGGCCGCGGCCTGGGACAAGACCATGGGCCGGGGCGTGAAGGTGGCCGTCATCGACACGGGCATCGACAACTCGCATCCGGACCTGGCGCCCAACGTCAAGGGCGGCTTCAACGCCCTGGAGGGCGCCGACCCGGCGAAATTCCAGGACGACCAAGGCCACGGCAGCCACGTCGCGGGAACCATCGCCGCGATCAAGGACGGCAAGGGGGTGGTCGGCGTGGCCCCCCAAGCCGACCTCTACGCGGTCAAGGTCCTGGACTCCGAGGGCGGCGGCAACTACTCCACCATCATCGCCGGCATAGAATGGTGCGTGAAAAACGGCATGCAGGTGGCCAACATGAGCCTGGGGGCGTCCGAGGGCACGCCCGCCCTGCAGGAAGCCATCGTCAAGGCGCAAAAGGCCGGCCTGGTGATACTCGCGGCGGCCGGCAACGATTCGGGCGGTCCCGTGGGCTATCCCGCGGCCTATCCCGAAACCATCGCCGTCACCGCCTCCGACAACAAGGACCGCTTCGCTTACTTCTCAAGCAAGGGGCCGCAGACGGATTTCATCGCCCCCGGGCAGGACGTGAAGTCGGTCAAGATGGGCGGCGGCTACGTCTCGCATTCCGGAACCTCCATGGCCACGCCGCACATGTCCGGCTTGGCCGCCCTGGCCGTGGCCTCCGGCGCCCGGGGCCAGAAGGGCGTGCTGGCCGTCTTTCAGGCCGCGGCCAGCCCCCTGCCCGGATTGACCGCGGAGCAGCAGGGCGCGGGGCTCGTCGACGCCGCCAAAGTCGCACGGTGAAGCGTTCAGCCGAAAAAAAGCCCGCCCGGCGCGCGCGCCGGGCGGGCTTCAGCTTTTCCGGAAAAGCTTACTCGAACAGCCCTCCGAGGCCGCGCTTCTTCGCGGGTTTGCCGTCCTCGCCGAGCCCCGACTCCCGGCAAGCTTGCGTCCATTGGTCCCGGTCGCGCAGGACCTCCACCGAGGAGACCTTACCGTCCTCCAGCGAAACCTTATAGCCGGGGAAGTCCGGGGCGACGACGTAGGCCGAGTCGCGCGGCCAATCCCGCGTCGCTTTTCCCGCTGCCCCTCGCAGCGACACCCGCCAAGGACCGCCGAAGCGGTCCACGGCGTACTCGACCGCGAGCACCGCGGACCCGTCACCGCGCCCCTTGCGCCCGGCCAGTTTCCTGCGCGCCGTCGCCGCCAGGCGATCCCAATCCACCTGGGGCTGGAGGTCGAGACGCTCGAGCAGCCCGCAATCTTCCCCCCCGTCCGCGTCGGCGCAGCGGAAAGAGGTCAGGTTCCCCAGGCGCTCGAAAGCGAAGGCCCGGCCGGAAAGCGGCAACAAACGCACGTCCGCCGCTTCGCCGCCCCGGGCCGCGACGGCCAGAAAAACCACCACGGCGGTCTTCAATATCATGACAGGGGCTCCCGGAACGACCGGAATCAGCGCCGTTTATTATAATACATCATGTCTTCAGCGAATCGCGGCGCCCGGCGCGCGCGGCCGGAGCCGCGCGCGGCCTGGCGCCTGAAGCCCCAAATGACCGGCTGCCTGGCCTTGGCCTGGGGCCTGGGGCTAGGCTGGTATTTTTACAGCCGGCCCGACTGGGTGCAGCAGTGGCGCATGTGGAGGATGTGGCCGCAATTGCCGCCTCCCATATTCCAGATGCGGCCCGCGGCCCTCCTGTCGCTGCTCAAGGACCTGGCCTGCCTGGCCGGACTCACCCTGCTGGCGCACGGCCTGGGCCGGCGGCTGCTGAGCTGGCTGGAGCCCGAGACCGCATCGGGGGAAGCCCTTCCCTGCCTGGCCGCGGGCTGGGGCGCGCTCGGATTGGGCATGCTCGGCCTGGGGCTATTGAAGCTCTGGCGCCCGCCGCTGGTCCTAGTTCTGCTGGCTGGCCTCGGTGCCTGGGCGCTCTGGGACCTGCTCAAGACCCCGCCTCGCTTCGAGTCCCGGCCGGCCGAACCGTGGCGGGCTTGGGACATGGCCTGGGCGGCGGGACTGGCGATTTTCGCCGGCCTCAATCTCGCGGGCGCCCTGGTCCCGGAGATTTTCTACGACGCGCTGGTCTACCATCTGGCCCTGCCCGAGCTGTATTGGCTGCGCGGCGGAATCGTGCCCACGCCCGAGATCGCCCACTCGGGCTTCCCCATGTTGACGCAAATGCTCTACGGCCTCTGCCTGCCTTTGGGCGGCGACCAGTTGACGCACCTGCTCAACTGGTCGTTCAATTTGGGCACGGCCCTGCTTCTCTACGACTTCGGCCGCCGCTTCTGCGCGCGCGGCGCGGGGCTGCTGGCGGCCCTCCTCTACTATTCCATGCCCTTGGTCGGACTCCTGGGCTGGAAAGCCTCGGCCGAGCCGGCCTGGGCCTTCTTCCAGACCGCGGCCCTTTACGCGCTGGCCCGAGGTTATTGCGTCGTCCCCTCGTCGCGCGAGTGGCTAGCGGCCGCGGGGACGTTCATGGGCCTGGCCATGGGGACCAAGTATCAAGCTTGGCCCGCGCTTCCGATCCTGGCGCTGTCCTGGCTCGTCCTGGCCCGGGAGCCCTGGCGGAGCAGGCTCTCCGGACTGGGCTGGTTCCTTGGCCCGGCCGCGTTGCTGGCCGCCCCCTGGCTGATCAAGAACGCCGCCTTTTACAGCAACCCCCTCTATCCGTTCTTTCACGACTCGCTGGCCTGCGGCCTCGCCGACCCGGACTGGCGGCGGCTGCTCCGGGAAGGCGGCGGACGAGATATCGCCGCCGTCCTGACCTCCTGGCAAGGCATTTCGTCCTGGGCCGGGATCCACTGGGCCGCGATGTTCGAATACTCGGAGAGCGTCGCGGGCCCGACGCTGCTCATGGCCGCGCCGCTATTTCTGCTTTGCCGGTTCCTTCCCCCCTTCAATCTGGCGTGGCTCGCCGGTTTGGGCCTCTGCGCCGCGGGCATGCTCTCTACCGTGACCCTGCGCTATCTGTTGCCCTGTTTCCCCGCCGTCTGCCTGATCTTCGCCGTCGCCCTGCATGAGGCCGCGGGATCCGCGCT
>JAQUMZ010000049.1 GCA_028717865.1 Elusimicrobiota bacterium
CCGAGCCCGAGACCGGCGCGCTCAAGGCCTTCCTGGAGGCCCGGCCCAACGTCAGGACCCTGAATTCGTTCCACAGCTACGGCGGCCTCGTGCTCTATCCGTGGGGCGGCAAGGACGGCCCGGTCGAGGACGAGGGCGACCGCAAGGCCTATGAGATAATGGCCGCCGCCATGGCCAAGCTGGCGGGGTTCCGGGCCGAGCAGTCCAACGAAATGTACGTGGCCACGGGCGACTGCGCCGATTGGGCCTATGCGGCGCGCAAGGTCTTCTCCTTCACGACCGAGCTGGGCGGCGGCGGCTTCTATCCCGGGGCCGCGGAGATCGAGCGGGAGGCTCCGGGCAGCATCAAGGCCGCCCTTTACATGCTGGAGTACAGCGACGATCCGCACCGGGCGGCGCCCGCCTCATGAGCGGGGCACGGGGACGAGGCCGGGAGGGCGGATGAGTCCGGATCCCGGGCCGTCGCGGTTGCGCATCCTTTCCACGGAGGACGATCCGGTGGCCCGCGCCATGCTCGCGGAACTTCTGGGTCCGGAGGGCCATGAAATAGAATTCGCCCGCAACAGCGACGATTTCTTCCGCCTCATCGCCGCCAAGACTTACGATCTGCTCATACTGGACGTGAATCTGCCCGGGCTCAACGGCTACCAGCTCGCCCGGGAGGTCTGCGTGCGCCTGGGCGACAAGCGTCCTAAGATGCTGCTGCTCACCGGACGCGACACCCAGCAGGAGAAAGGGATCGTCATGCTTTCCGGCGTAGACGAGGTGCTGGAGAAGGGCGGACCCTCCTCCCTGATTCTGGAGGCCGTAAACCGGCTGGCGGGCCGCGCGGCTGCGGCGGCGGCCGGCCGCGCGCCGCAAATGCTGCCCTTGGCGGAGGAACCCCTTGAGGCTCCCGCCCGGCCCGCCCCCGCGCCCCCCGCCGCCGTTTCCGCTCCGCCCGCGGCGGGCATCTCGCGGGCCGAATACGAGCGGCTCATGAACCGGGTCTCGGCCGTCGTCAGCGAGAATGCCTCCCTGTCCCAGCGCAGCGAGTCCCTGAGCCGGCGTCTCGCGGCCCAGGAAAAAGCCTTGAAGGAAATCCAGGGCAAATCCGCGGCGATAGTGGACAAAGCCTTGCGCGGTTTCCTGATCATGGGCGCGCTGATATTGGCCGCGGGACTGGCCCTGCTTCTGCGCTAGCCTGAAAACGACAGTTGGCCAGCTCCCATCTACGGAAGCGGTAGAATAATTTTGTTTCGCCTTTTATGTGCCCGCGAGTGAACTGTAGCCGTTACAGTTGCCACCCCGACGGCTCCGGCTCGCCCCTCCTATGGGCGAGCCGGTTGCGCTCTCGCTTCGCTCAAGCGCTTGTCTTGTTGCGCGGTCGCTGCGCTTCCGCGCTGGCTTAACGGCATGCGGTCAAAGCCGTTCGCGAGGTTCGCGCCCGACCGAAGGGAGGGTGCGAACCCCGGCGCCGCCACTCCGGGCGGCGCCGTTCCGTTGGTGCGCCCAACGGGCTGGGCCGACTATTCCTGGCGCGTGCCGAATTAGATTCCAATCGAAGAATTCAGGCTAGTTCCCCGCGCCGTCCTGGAGGATGGCGGTCCCCATATCCTCTATGTTTTTCTGATCCGGCAGCGCCAAGTAGCGCCGCGGGGCGTTCGTTCCATCCGGCTTGACGAACGGCAGGTATTTTCCGAGCGGCCCGCCGGCGACCATGTCCTGGAGGGGTTTGTCCTGCTCGAAGAAGCCCAGGGCCGCGCCCAGCAGACTGCCCGGGGCCTCGCGGATGGCCTGCTTGACGAAGGACTGGATGGCGGGGTCCGCGGCGTATTTCCGGGACAAGGGGATGAAGTTCGGCGACCTGACGAGCCCGCGCAGGAAACGGACCGGATCGTGGTCGCGCATGTAGTCGTCGTTGAGCTTTTTGAGGTCCGGGTAGCTCATCCAATCCCGGCCGTACTGCCGAATGGAGGGGTAGCGCCGGGTGTAGCTCAGGGCCAGGGCGTGGGCCTGGCTCTCGGCGCGCCGGACGGCCTCCGCGAAGGCCGCGGCGGCGTTCTGTCCGGAGGGGGCCTTGGTTCCCGGAGCCGGCTCGCGGCGGGAGAAGCGCAGCTTCAGCCCCGGTTTGAGCAGCGCCAGCCCCGAGGCTTGGGGCTGGGCCGCTGGATTCGCCGCGGGGGCGGAGTTTCCCGGAGCGGACGTGTCGAGTTGGGAGAGGTCGAAGCTCGAGCTGGTCTGCGGCTCGGGTTTCTTGTCCTGTTCGAGCTGGTAAAGCAGGATGCCCACGGAGGAGGCGCAGATGACGAGTCCGGCCAGGACGGCCGGCCCCCAACTGCTGCGCGGCCGCGGCGGGATTTGGCCCATACAAGAATTATTGCAGGCCGATCCGCCGACAGTCAAGCCCGCGAATCGCCTCGCGCACAATGCCGCCGGAACGGTCCGCGCATGCCGGAATGCGGCGGCTTTCTTTTTGCTAGTATCTTTTCAGCATGCTCGGCAAGCTTTTCGGGATGGGCAAGCCCCGCATCCTTGTCGCCGACGACGAGGAGTCGGTGCGCAGCCTGGTCTGCGACCTCCTGTACGCGCAGGGCTATAAGGTCGAGAGCGTCGTGGACGGCCAGGAGGCGGTCAAGCGGTTCAAGGATAAGAAATTCGACCTGATCGTGCTGGACGTCCACATGCCCCGCCTGGAAGGCCCCCAGGCCTTGGAGGTCATACGCATGATGCCCGGGGGCAAGGACGTGGGCGTCATAATGCTGACCTCGGAGTCTTCCATGGGCACCTTCATGCAGGCCTTCGAGCTGGGCGCCATCACCTATATCGCCAAGCCCTTCTCGCCCGCCAAGCTGCTCGCGCAGGTCGAGGCCTACTTCGCCAAGAAGAACGGCCCGGCCCAATAACTAGGCCGGCCCGGCCTAAAAACGTGAAATACGTGAATACGTGAAAGCGGGGCACCGTTAGAGGATGTCGTCCAGGCCGCGGGCGGCGGCACCGGCCTTTAGGACCGACAAGAAGCGGGAGCTCAGGAGCGAGGAGGCCAGCGCCCGTTTGACGGGCTCCAGCCTGAGGAAGCCTCCCACGAATGCGCGCAGGAGCTTGTGCGTGGCCTTTTGGGGATCGTCGAAAAGCTGATCCTGCAGGGTGCCCCGCTCCAGCGCCTGCAGCATGATCTTCTCGAACATGGACTCCGGGGGGATGACCCGCTGTTTGCGGCGCCGCAGGGCCAGGGCTTTGGGCGCGCATGAGAGCACGCAGACTCCGCAGCCCAGGCAGGTCTCCTGGTTTACGGCCGGCCTGTGCTGCGCGACGGTTATCGCGCCTACGGGGCAATTCCGGGCGCAGGCGCCGCAGCCCGAGCAGTTCCCGGGCTCGGCCGCGGCGGCTATGAAGCCCGAGGTGACTACGGCATTGGCGCAGCCGTGCCTGGTGATGGCCTCCAGGGCCACGCAGCAGCATTTGCAGCAGTGGCAGACGTAGCAGACCCCGCGCTGGACGTTGTCGGCGCAGAGGACCAGGCGGCGCTGCCGCGAGGCGGCGAAAAGCTCCTCCATCTCGGACCGGGATATTTCCCGGGCCAGACCGTGGCGGATCAGGTAGTCGGCCGCCAGATCGAAGGAGGTGCAGGTCTCCAGGGGGACGGCGCAGGCCTTGGTCCCCAAGTGGAGCTTTTCGTGGCGGCAGGCGCAGAGGCCCACGGCTAAACGGCGGGCGCCGGCGATGAGGGCCGAGGCTTTTTCGTAATCCAGGATCTCTACCGAGCCGCCATCGGGCAAGGCGGCTTCCTGGGGCAGGGTCCGCAGGATCGAGGTGCCCTCGCCCCGGCCGAAGTTGGCGCGCCAGAACTCCCCATCGTCCAGGTAGTCCCGGAAGAGGCGCGCCCAGGCGGCGGTCTCCAGGCGGCCCTTCGTGCGCATGAGCGTGAACTCGAATATGCCGATGATGAAGGGAGAGGGAGCGTAGAGCGTCCGGTCCCTGAGCCGCAGGTCCAGGACCAGGCCCTTGTCGGCCAGGGCCTCCAGGCGTCCGCGCAGGGTTTCGGGCGGAACCTGCGCGAGCTGGGCCAGCCGCTCCAGGCCGCAGAGCCCGGCGGGCATGCGCGAGACCAGTTCGGCCTCCTCCCGCGAATAGAGGGCGGCCAGGACGGCGCGGAAAGCCTCGTTCCAAGGCGTCCGGCAGGCCAGGCTGTCGAGCCGGCCGCCCAGGCGCCGGTAGGCGTCGCGGGCTACGGCGTGGCCGATGGCGCGACCTCGCAGGCCCGGGCCGAGCGCAGGGCGCTGCGCTTGGCTCCGTAGAGGAAGTAGATGCACAGCCCGACCAGCAGCCAACCCACGAACCGGAGCCAGTTGGTCAGGCCCAGGCCGAGCATGAGGTAGAGGCAAAAGCCCAGCCCCAGCAGCGGCGCCAGCAGCCCGCCCGGGGCGCGGAAGGGGCGCGCCCGGCCGGGGTCCTTGACGCGCAGTATGACCACCCCGATGCAGACCAGGACGAAGGCGAAGAGCGTGCCGATGTTGCAGAGGCTGGCCATCTCGTCTATGTTGCAGACGGCGCTGAGCAGACCCACGACCACGCCCGTCCAGATCGTGGTCACGTGCGGCGTCTTGAAGCGCGGGTGCACCGAGGCGAAATAGGGCGGCAGCAGGCCGTCGCGGCTCATCGCGAAGAAGATGCGGGGTTGACCCAGCTGGAAGACGAGCAGGACCGCGGTGTTGGCGATGACGGCGCCCAGGGCTACGAGGGCCGTGAGCCATGCGGGGGCGTGGTTGTAGGCCAATCCGGCCACCAGCGGCTCGGCGATCTTGCCGCGCAGCTCGGAGAAGGGGATCATTCCGGTCAGGGCCACGGTGACCAGGATGTAGATCACGGTGCAGACGGCCAGCGAGCCGATGATGCCGATGGGCATGTCGCGTTTGGGGTCCTTGGTCTCCTCCGCGACCGTGGAGACCGCGTCGAATCCGATGTAGGCGAAAAAGATCGTGGCCGCCCCGACCTGTATGCCCCGCCAGCCTCCGGGCGCGAAAGGCGTCCAGTTCTCCGCCTTGAAGTAATGTATGCCCGCCCCGATGAAGACGGCCAGGATCGCCAGCTTGAAGAGGACCATGACGGTGTTGAAGCGGGCGCTTTCCTTGACGCCCACGACGAGCAATACGGTCAGGGCCGCGACGATGGCGGCCGCGGGCAGGTTGAGCACCAGCGGCACGCCCAGGACGTGCGGCACCGCGGCGAGGTCGAGCCCTCTTTGGACGAAGCTTCGGTAGTCCAGCCGCAGCCAGAGCGGCATGTCGAGCCCGCAGACGCTGCGCAGCAGTTCGTTGAAATAGCCCGACCAGGATATGGCGACGGCCACGTTGCCGATGGCGTATTCCAGGATGAGATCCCAGCCGATGATCCAGGCGGCCAGCTCCCCGAGCGTCGCGTAGGAGTAGGTGTAGGCGCTGCCCGATATGGGCACCATGGCCGCCAGCTCGGCGTAGCAAAGCGCCGTGAAGCCGCAAGCGACGGCGGTCAGCAGGAAGGAGACGACCAGCGCCGGGCCGGCGGGGGTGCCGCTGGAGGCCCCGACCGCCGCCTCGCCGATCATGGCGAAGATGCCCGCCCCGATCACGGCGCCTATGCCCACCATGGTGACGTCCATGGCTCCGAGCACGCGGCTGAGCTTGTGGCCGCGGGTCTTGGACTCCGCCAGGATGGCGTCCACGGATTTTACCCGCGTCAGCTCCCGCCAGGAAGGCATCGGCAGAGAATAGCAAAAACGGGGACGTCCCTTGCTTTTCCGGGGACAGTCCCCGCTTTTGCTTTGGGGACTGTCCCCGGGGGCACCAATAAGTCTCGGGCGCCGGGACGGGCCGCGTGCTATAATGCGGCGTTCCCAATAGGAGGCGCCGCATGAATCGAACCCAGACCCCGGCCGTCGAAGCCGACAAACCGCTTTCCGCCCAGTTGCTGCGGCGCATGGACGCCTATTGGCGCGCGGCCAATTATCTTTCCGTGGGGCAGATATATCTGCTCGACAATCCTCTATTGAGCAAGCCGCTCAAGCTCGAGCACATAAAGCCCCGGCTGTTGGGGCATTGGGGCACCACTCCGGGTCTCAATTTCGTCTACGCGCACATGAACCGTCTCATCAAGGAGAAAGACCTCGACGCCATATTCGTGACCGGCCCGGGGCACGGCGGTCCGGCCCTGACCGCCAACACCTGGCTGGAGGGCTCCTACAGCGAGCTCTACCCGGAGGTTTCGCAGGACGAGGAGGGCATGCGCCGGTTGTTCAAGCAATTCTCCTTCCCCGGCGGGGTGCCCAGCCACGCGGCGCCCGAGACCCCGGGCTCGATACACGAGGGCGGCGAGCTGGGCTACAGCCTGGCCCACGCTTTCGGCGCGGCCTTCGACAATCCCGACCTGCTGGTCTGCTGCGTGATCGGCGACGGCGAGGCGGAGACCGGCCCCCTGGCCGCGAGTTGGCACTCCAACAAGTTCCTCAACCCGGCGCGCGACGGGGCGGTGCTGCCGGTGCTGCACCTCAACGGCTACAAGATATCCGGTCCCGCCGTACTGGCGCGGTTGCCCCGAGCCGAGCTGGAGAAATTCCTCGAGGGCTGCGGTTACGAGCCGCGCTTTGTCGAAGGCTCGGAGCCGGCGGCCATGCATCAGCTCATGGCCGCGGCCATGGACTGGGCGCTGTCGCGCATCCGGGGCATCCAGGCTCTGTCGCGCGGGCGCGGCTTGCCGGTCCGGCCGGCCTGGCCCCTGATCGTGCTGCGCAGCCCCAAGGGCTGGACCGGGCCGAAGGCCGTGGACGGCAAGCCCGTGGAGGGCACTTGGCGGGCCCATCAGGTCCCCGTGGCGGGCTTCGCCGAGCGGCCGGCCCATCTGCGCCTGCTGGAGAACTGGCTGCGCTCCTACAAGCCCGAGGAGCTTTTCGACCGCGGGGGTCGGCTGCGGCCGGAGCTGGCGGAACTGATCCCGGCCGGGCCGCGGCGCATGGGGGCCAACCCCCGCGCCAACGGCGGCCTGCTGCTGCGCGACCTGCGCCTGCCCGACTTCCGGGATTACGCCGTCGCCGTGCCCAAGCCGGGCGCGGCCAGCCCGGAGTCGGTCACGGCCCTGGGCCGGTTCCTGCGCGACGTCATGAAGCTCAACGCCGAGGCGCGCAACTTCAGGATCTTCAGCCCCGACGAGACGGCCTCCAACCGGCTGGAGGCTGTCTTCGAGGCCACGGACCGGACCTGGCTGGAGCCGCGGCTGCCCACCGACGAGAGGCTGTCCCCCGAGGGCCGCGTGATGGAGGTCTTGAGCGAGCATCTCTGCCAAGGTTGGCTGGAGGGCTATCTGCTCACCGGCCGCCACGGGCTGTTTTCATGCTACGAGGCCTTCATCCATATCGTGGACTCCATGTTCAACCAGCATGCCAAGTGGCTCAAGGTCTGCCGCGCCATCCCCTGGCGCCGGCCGATCGCCTCGCTCAACTACTTCCTGAGCTCGCACGTCTGGCGCCAGGACCACAACGGCTTCAGCCACCAAGACCCGGGCTTCATCGACCACGTGGCAAACAAGAAGGCGGACAGCATCCGGGTGTATCTGCCCCCCGACGCCAACTGCCTGCTGTCCGTGGCCGACCACTGCCTGCGCAGCCGCAACTACGTCAACGTCGTGGTGGCCGGCAAGCATCCCATGCCCCAATGGCTGGACATGAAGGCGGCCGCCGTGCACTGCGCCGCGGGCGTCGGGCTGTGGGAGTGGGCCTCCAGCGACGGGGGCGGCGAGCCGGACCTGGTCATGGCTTGCGCGGGCGACGTGCCGACCCTGGAGACGCTGGCCGCGGTGGACCTGCTGCGCCGCAAGGCCCCGGAGCTCAAGGTCCGGGTGGTCAACGTCGTGGATCTCATGACCATCCAGTCGCCCAGCGAGCACCCCCACGGCCTGCCCGACGCCGAGTTCGACGCGCTCTTCACACGGGACAAGCCCGTGATCTTCGCCTATCACGGCTACCCCTGGCTGATCCATCGCCTGGCCTACCGGCGGGCCGTGCACCCGCACCTGCACGTGCGGGGCTACAAGGAGGAGGGCACCACCACCACGCCCTTCGACATGGCGGTGCTCAACGAGCTGGACCGCTACCATCTCTTCCTGGACGCGGTGGAGCGCGCCCCGCGGCTGGCGGCCCGGCGGGCGCACCTGGGCCAGGAGGTGCGCGACCAGCTCCACGCCCACCGCGACTACATCCGCGCGCGCGGCGAAGATATGCCCGAGATCTGCGACTGGAAGTGGGGGGCCTGACCTAAAGCCGCGCGAAGGCCGCCATGGCTCGTATGGCGCGGTCCGCGGATCGGAAGACCGGCAGGCCGCGGCCGCGGGCCTGTTCCACGTAGGGATCGTAGAGCGAGCCGCAGCCCACGCAGAAGACCGCGGGCTTGCCCGCCCGGCGCGCCAGCTCGCCCAGCTTGGCCGCGAACGACTCCTCCAGCCCTTCCTCGGGCAGGGTCTTCATCACCGGAGTCAGCGGTATGACCGCCGCCACCAGGCCGTCGATCTCCTCGGACGCCAAGGCCGCGGCCGCGATCTCGACGAGGGGCGCGTCGGCGGCCATGGGCGTGACGTCCAGCGGGTTGCGCACGTCCACGATGGAATCCAGCTTGTGCCGAGACAAGATGTCCGCCAGCTTGCCGGCCAGGGGTCCCGCCGGGACGGGCGCGCTGACGGGCCCATGGGGCAGGACGCTGTCGGCCATGCCGGCGGTCTCGAAGCCCGCGTTGCTGAGCACGAACAGGCGCCCCCGCCCCAGCGGGCGCTCGTGGCAGAAGCAGCACATCTGGGCCAGGTCCTCGAAGTCGTCGAAGGTCTCGGCCATCAGCGCGCCCGAGCGCGAAAGCAGCTCGCGCGCCACTACGAAGTCGCCGGCGATGGAAGCCGTGTGGCCCATGACCGCCTTCTGCCCCGTGGGGGTGCGTCCGGCCTTGTAGATCACCACGCTCTTGCCTCGGCCGCGGGCGCGCTCGACGGCGCGCACGAGCTTGACCCCGTCGGCCTCCTTGAGCCCCTCCAGGTAGACCAGCACGACCTTGACGGTCTCGTCCTCCACGACCTGCTCGACGTAGTCGCAGACGGTGACGTCCATCTGGTTGCCCACGGAGACGCAGTAGGCGGGCTTGAGCCACTCCATTTTGCTGGCCACGGATATGACGAAGGCCCCGCTCTGGCTGATGAAGGCCGCGCGGGCGTGGGCGGGATTTTCCCGCGCCCCGAGCGCGAGCTTCTGCTTCGGGATGAAGAAGGTGTTGACCTTGGCGGGCACGGATACGATTCCCAGCGAGTTGCCGCCCGAGACCGCGAAATCGGGGCTAACCTTTCGTCCCTCGGCTATGATGCGCAGGACCTCGTCCTTGACGCCCTCGCTGCCGGCCTTCTCGCCCATGCCGCCGGAGATGAGCGCCACGCCGCGCACCTTGCGGGAGCCGGCCGCCTGCCGCAGCACCTCGGGGACCTCGGGGGAAGGCACGGCGACGACCAGCATGTCCGCCGGCTCGGGGAAGTCCGCCGGGGTCTTGAAGCAGCGCGCGCCGTCGATCTCGCCCGCGTAGTCCTTGAGCACGAAGAGGCGGTTTTTGTCGAAGCCGGATTCGATGACGTTGCCGAGGATGATGCGGCCCATGTTCATCTTCTTCTCGCTCACCCCGGCCACGGCGACCGTCGCCGGCTTGAGCAGCGACCAGACGGCCTTGGCGCTGGGCAAGTCCCGCGAGGCCGCCCGCGCCGGGCGCAGGCGCAGCACGCCGTCGAGCGCAACGAGGCGCTCCCCGGCGACCGCCAAGGGGTTGACCTCGAGCTCCTCGATGGCCCAGGGCGAGGCGCCGCCGTCCGAGAAATGGGCCATGACCCGGCGGAAGGCATCGAGCCAGCGCAGCATGTCGGCGTCCTCGGCCAGGCGCTTGCCGCCGCGCACGTTGCCCGCGGCGTAGCGCCAGATCCAGGCGCGGTCCAGGAAGCGCTGCCAGTCCCCGGCCAGTTCCGCGGCGGCCACGGCCGGGGAGAAGCCCGGCTTGAGGGCCGAGGTCAGCGCCTCGGCGTCGGTGCCGCCCACGCCCAGCGTGATCAAGGGGCCGAAGGCCTTGTCGGCGCGGGCGCCGAGCATGAGCTCCTGGCCGAGACAAAACACCGCGTGCGGCACGAACTCCACGGCCAGTATGCCCTCGGCCTCGGGGAAACGTCGCTTCATCTCGGAGAGCTGGGCGGCCGCCTCGGCCTTGAGGCAGACCTTCACGCCGCCGGCCTCGGTCTTGTGCAGGGTCTTATGCGAGGAGACCTTCAGGACCACCTTCTCCCCGGGCAGCGTCCGCAGCGGGTCGGGGTCCTTGATGGGCAGGGAGTTCAGGGGGATGAATATCCGTTTTGGGGTGTCCAGGCCGAGGGCGTCGAGCACCTCGTAGACCTCGAGCTCGGAAAGGGAGGTCCGGCTTTCGGCGCCGGCTTTGGAGATAATGGCTTCTATCTTTTTCATGGGTGAGAGAGATTAAACGAAATGCCCGGCGCGGCGGCAAGACAAGACAAGCGCTTGAGCGAAGCGAGAGCGCACTCATTAGAGGTTCTTGTGTCAAGGCACAAAAATAGACGACCACAGGTCGTGGCTTCCATTGGTTTTGCTGCTCTGCTGTTGAAGGCTCATCCGCTCCCAAGTTCTCTTGCGATTGAGCG
>JAQUMZ010000050.1 GCA_028717865.1 Elusimicrobiota bacterium
TTCTACGATTCCAACTGGGAGCTCTCCACGTTCCGGGCCACCAGCGTGGCGCGCCTGCTCATCGACAAGTACGAGATCACCCCCCAGCGCGTGGGCGCGATCGGCTACGGCCAGTATCGGCCCGTGGTGCCCAACGATACGCCGGAGGGCCAAGCCAAGAACCGGCGCGTCGTATTCTTCATCAAGAACGCGCCGCCGGCCGGCAACGGGCCTCTCGCGGCTCGGCCGGCCGCCGCCGCGCCGCAACCGCAGGAGGCCGCGCCATGAGCAAGATTTCGCGCCGTCTGCCGGCCGCCGCCGCCCTCGCCGCCCTGGTCTGGCTGGCGGGCTGCGCCGGGGGCCGGAAGATCGTGCAGCAGGACTTCGCCGAGGGCCGGATCGTGGACGTTTCCATCACGGACAAGCTGACCGGCAATCGCGAGCTGCTTTTCTTCTCGCTGCCCAAGAAGACGGAGTTTCTAGAGGGCTATATCCAGGGCGTGGTCACGGACTACACCGACAATCCCATACAGGGCGTGATCGTGCGCGCCGTGGCCTCGGGGGAAAGCCAGGCGGACGACGCCGAGCGCTCGGCCGGAGTGGCGGGAACCTCCTTCGACGCCGGGGTCAGCGACACCAACGGCTTCTACAAGGTGCGCTTCAGCCTGCCCATCATCGGCGGGCTCGTGGACGTCCGGGGCCGCATGCTCTACAACCCCGGCTGGGAGCAGGAGCGCGAGAACCTCGGCAAGGCCTACGAGCCCCAGACCAAACAGAGCCAGTTCCACTTCTATTATGAACGCGCGAAAGGGCGCATCATTTTCAGCGAGGGCATACGCAAGACGGTCGTGCTGCCGGTGGCCAGCAATCGGCCGGCCCGGGCCGCGGCTCCACCGGCCGTCAAGACCGCGGAGGAGCCGGCCTCGGCCGGCCCCGCCGCGGCCGCCACCAAGCCGGCGGACAAAGGTTCGGAGGACGACCTATTCAAGGGATTCGGTTTCGGCCAGTAGCTAGGGCGGGGGGATTCGATATGAAGCGATTGGGTCTGGGTTTGGCCGCGGTCGCGGTCTTGGCCGGTTGCCGCGGGATCGGGTCCAAGGATTACGGCGCCCTGGAGCTCGAGCGCAACTTCGCGGATTCCGACCGGCAAGTCCGGGAGACGCGTACGCTGTCGAGCCTGGTCCAGTTGGAGGCCAGCTTGTCCGACTATGTCAAGGATGAACGCCGCATACCGGACCGCCTCGAGCAGCTCATCCCCAAATACCTGTCCGGCATCCCCAGCGTAGACATCGCCGTGCGCGGTCATCGCGAGACCGCGGCGGTGCAGTATTATCCCGCGGACCTTCTGGTCGACGGCCTCATCGACGGCACCCGCCTGCGCGACACCGGCAAGTGGGGCTACGCGCACAACGAGCGCCAAGTCGTCATTTTCGTGGACTGCACGCATCCTTCCAGCCGGGGCAAGCCCTGGTACCAGGAAAAAGCCGGCCAATAGCCTAAAAGCGGCGGTTCCGGCTTCACTCCGCGAGCCGCTGTTTCCGTGATCCAGGCGGCGGGGGCGTTGGTTGGCAATCGTCCCCCGACGGAACAGCCGGCCCCCGCGGGGGGCCGTCTGGATTCGCGATGCTGCGCATCGCGAATGGTGGAACGGAGCGGGCCCGCATGTCGTGATCCAAGCGCGGCGCGCCGTCCAGCGCCGCGCAACCGACGCGCCCATATGAGGGGCGCGGCGGAGGTGTTGGGTGGCAATCGTTCCCCCCGGGGACTTTTTTAAGTATTTCAAAACGGGGCACCAATTCAATTGCTAAAATTCCTCTCATGACGCGCCTGCGCCTTTTGCTGGGAGCCTTCCTAGGCGTCCTGGTCGTGGCTTGCGGCTCGTATCTTTTCCGGCGGCTGGTCATGGGCTTGCCCGACATCCGCGCCCTGGAGGAATACACCCCCGCGCAAAGCACCCGGGTTTTCGACTGCAAAGGCGAGCTGGTCGCGGAGTTCTCCATAGAGAAGCGCGCCCTGCTCGGGCTCAACAATATCCCCGTAGACCTGCAGAACGCGGTCATCGCCATAGAGGACGACCGGTTCTTCAAGCATTGGGGCATCTCGCCTCGGGGCATCCTGCGCTCGGCCTTCGCCAACCTCCTGGCCCGGCGGGTCCGGCAGGGGGGCTCCACGATCACGCAGCAGCTGTCCCGGCAGATATTCCTTTCCCGCCAGCGCAAGGTGGTGCGCAAGATTCGCGAGATACTTCTAGCCGTCCAGATCGAGCGCAACTTCTCCAAGGAGGAGATACTGCAGTTTTACCTCAACCAGGTCTATTTCGGGGAAGGCGCCTACGGCGTGCAGGCGGCGGCGCGCATATACTTCGGCAAGGAGGTCGCCGACCTGACCTTGGCCGACTGCGCCTTGCTGGCCGGCATCATCCAGGCGCCGCGCGGCAATTCCCCGTTCCTCCATCCCGAGCAAGCCGCGCATAGACGCAGCGCGGTGCTTGGGCGCATGCTGAGCGAGGGCATGATCGCCCGGCCGGAGTTCGAGGCGGCCATGCGCGAGCCCATCCCGGCGGCCAAGCCCGTGGGCCAGGACACGCAGGCGCCCTTCTTTGTGGAGCACGTGCGCAAGCGCTTGGAGCAGCGCTACGGCACGAGGGCCTTATGGCGCGGCGGGCTCAAGATCCATACCACCCTGGATCTCGGCATGCAGCGGACCGTAGAGGCTTTGATGGAGAAGGGGCTGCAGGCCTTCGACGAATCCGCGCGCGCCGAATGGGAGCGCAAGCTCAAGGACGCGGCTCCCATGATCGACGCGGCGCCCGAGGTCTCGACCGCCCCGCCGGCCAAGATCCAGGGCGCCTTCGTGCTCATGGACGTCAAGACCGGGGCCATCCGTGCCATGGTCGGCGGGCGCGAATCGATGTTCAACCGCGCGGTGCAGGCGCGCCGCCAGCCCGGGTCGACCTTCAAGCCGTTCGTTTGGGGCGCGGCTCTCAACTCCGGCATGACGGCCGCTTCGCTGGTCGAGGATTCGCCCCTGGCCTATTACTACGACGGCCGGGATTGGCGTCTGCTGGAAGGGGCCACCGACCAGTACTCCATCAATCTGGCGACCCAGCCCTTCGCGCAGTCCACGGATTTCAAGATATGGGTTCCCAACAACTACGATGGGAATTTCCTGGGCGTCATCACCCTGCGCAAGGCCCTGGCCCTTTCCCGCAACATCGCCTCGATCAATCTCATCACCCACATCGGGCCGCCCCTGGTCGTGGATCTGGCGCATAGGGCGGGAATCCGCTCCGAGCTCGAGGCGGTTCCGGCCCTGGGTTTGGGCGCCTCGGCGGTCAGTCCCTTGGAGATGACCAGCGCTTTCGCGACTTTCGCCAACGGAGGGATCAGCGTGTTGCCCTACACCGTCGAACAAGTGGAGGATAACACGGGCAAGCAGCTCGAAAGCCACGTGCCCTCGGAGCACGAGGCGATGTCTCCCCAGCTGGCGTATCTCGTGACCAACCTGCTCAAGGGCGTAGTGCGCAACGGAACTGCCATGCGCGCCCGCCGCCTGGGCCGGCCCCTGGCCGGCAAGACCGGAACCAGCAACGAAAATCGCGACCTTTGGTTTATCGGCTACACCCCCGACCTGGTCGCGGGCGCTTGGATGGGGTATGACGATTTTTCGAGCCTCGGGCGCAAGGACTGGACTGGGGGCTCCACCGTCTTGCCCTGGTGGACCGATATCATGGAAGAAGTGCTGAAGGATTATCCCAAGCGGGAGTTCCCGGTCCCGGCCAAGATCGTCTTCAAGCAGATCGACTCGACCACCGGACTGCTGGCCCTGCCCGCCTGTCCGAGCAAAAACCGCATCCTGGAGGCCTTCCTGGAGGGTACGCAGCCTACGGCGTACTGCCGCTTCGACCACTCCAAGCCGACCGAGCCCTTGGCGGGCCAGGCGCCGACCGCGATCATCGGCCCCGCGGTCGAGGGCGCGGGGCTCTCCATCGGCCCGCCCCAACTGCCGCCGCCGGAGCCGCTCCCGGCCGACGACGATATGGAAACCCCGCCCGCGGAGACCGAAGAGCCGGTCATCCTGGAATAGGGTGGGGACGTTCCTTGCTTAACTTGCGAAAGTCGGTCGGGTTCAGTGCTTGTAAACCCGGGGCAGGCGCGGTCCGGCGGCGGTTCGCCGTGCCGGCAGGCTGACCGTGTCTCCCACCGCGCAGCGCGGCGCGTCGGTTACGTCGAGCAGCACATGGGCGATGCCGCAGCGGCCGATGAAGGGGGCCTTCTTCCGGCCCAACAAGCCCCAGTACTGGAAACCGCCGCCGAAGCTGATCAGCCGTTCAGCCGGCTCCATGGTCAGCCCGTCGGCGTAGCCCGCCGCCGCAGTGGCCACCAACATGCTGCGGGCGGCCACGTATTCGCTCGCGTAGCCGATGCTGCGGCCCTTGACGACCCGGCGCAAGGCGATGATGCGGGCCTTGAAGGCCCACGGGTTGCGCAGCGGGGCAAGGCGGGCGGATGGATTGATTCCGTAGATTAGATTGCCCACGCGCGCCATGTCCAGCCGCCAATGGGGAAAATCCATGAGCACCGAACTGTTCGCCGCGTGGCAAACCAGCCCGGGATGCTCGCGCTTGAGCCGTTGGGCCAGGCGCGAGAAGGCGCGCAGCTTTTCCTCCGCCTCGACGGCGTTTTTGCCCGGCACATAATCGATGTGGGTGGAGAAGCCCGCCAGGCGCAGGCGGCGCCGGCGCGAAAACGTCCGCAGGAAGGCCGGGACGTCTTTCGTCCGCAGGCCCCAGCGCCCCAGGCCCGAGTCTACGTCCAGGTGCACCGCGCAGCCGCGGCTTCCCGCCGCGGCGTCCAGCGCGGCGGCCTGCGCCGGGGCGTCGATGGTGGGAATCAACCTCAAACGGACCGTTTCCCGCGCCGCTTCCGGCAGCAGCGGCGAGAGCAGATGAATGGGCGCCTGGATGCCGTCCCGGCGCAGGGTCCGCCCCTCGTCTACGGTAAGCACGCCCAGGCTGTCGGCGCCCGCGGCCAGGGCCTGGCGGCCGACCGCGGTAGCGCCGTGTCCATAGCCGTCCGCCTTCACCACGGCCATGAAGCGCGCGCCCGTTCCCAGGCGGGAGCGCACCCAGGCGGCGTTGGAACGGATCGCGCCCAGGTCGATCTCGATCCACTTCAACATGCGGCGATTATAACGTTTTGGCGCCGCTCCTGAATACGTGCAATACGTGAATACGTGAAAGCGGGGCACCATTTGGTAAACTAAATCAGGATGTCGCCAGCCCGCATCAGCGGCCTGCCTGGATCGGGAGCCTGGGCGCATTTGGCCCGCTGTCTGCTCACCCCGAACGAAGAGTTCCCGCTTGCCTTGGAGGGGTTTTCCGGACGCCTGCTCCTGGTCCGCCGCGCCAACGCCGACATCGAGGACGTCGCGGACGGCTGCGCGGCGCTCGCTCCGCTTTTCGGAGCCCGCGCCCTGCCCGCCGCCGTCTTCGGCGACGACGGCCGCGGCCGCCTGGCCGGCCTGGAGGCGCTGCGCCGGGGAGCCCGTCTGGCCCTGGCCTTGCCCGAGACGCTGCGCCTGCCGGCCTGCGCGGCGGAGGAGTTCTCCGGGCTGGCGGTGGAGTTCCGCAGGGGGGCTCGCCTGCCGCGGGACCGGGCCGCCGAGGCCCTGCTGCGCGCGGGCTACCGCCGCGTGGATTTCGTGGAATCCCCGGGCGAGTTCGCGGTGCGGGGCGCGGTCCTGGACTTCTTCGGAATCGAGCCCGCGCGCGCGGTCCGGGTGCTTTACGACGAGGATGAGGTGGCGTCCTTGCGCGGCATAGACCCTCCGACCCAGGGCACGCTCGAAATGCTGGACGAGGCCCGGGCCGTGTGCGCCGCGGAGCCGGAGCAAGGCGCTCCCCTGGGCGGGCGGTTCGGCGCCGGCTGGACCTGGCTGGTGGAGGCCGGGCTGGAAGTCGAGGCTTCGGCGGGCGCCGTCGTGCTCGCGGCCGGACCGGCGGGCGCGGACGCCCTCGATTTCGGCGCGCGGCCCAACGGCCCTTACCTGGGCGAACCGGCGCGGGCCTGGGATGAGTTGCGCCGCCTGGCCGGACAAGGCCTGCGCTGCGTCTTGTTCTCGCTCAACGCGGGCGAGGACCGGCGCATGCAGGAGGTCCTCGACGCCGAGTTCAAGGGCAAGCCGCCCTGCCAGTTTCTGGCGGGCCCGCTGCGCCACGGCTTTCACCATCCCCGCCAGCGCCTGGCCGCGCTCGCGGTTTCCGAGATATTCTCGCGCAATTACCGGCCCTTCGCCCGCTGGAAGCGCTGTACCGGGGCGGCGGGCGCCTCCCTGAAGCTGCGCGAGCTCAAGACCGGCGATTTCGTGGCGCACCGGGACTACGGCTTGGCCAGATTCAGCGGCTTCGAGCCGGTGCGCGCCCAAGGCCAGGGGGTCGTGGATTGCCTGGTCCTGCGCTTCCGGGGGTCGGACGCGCTTTACGTGCCGATGTACGAGTTCGGCAAGATCCAGAGATATTCAGGAGGCGAGGGCAAGCGGCCGCGCTTGTCCAGCCTCGACGCGCGCCGCTGGGAGGAGGTCAAGGCCTCGGTGCGCGAGGGCGTGAGGGAATTGGCCGAGGAGTTGCTCAAGACCCAGGCGGAGCGTTCGGCGCGGCCGGGCTTCGCCTTTCCGCCGGAAAGCGACATGGAGCGTTCCTTGGCGGCGGAGTTCCCTTTCGAGGAGACGCCCGATCAGGCGCAAGCCATCGCCGACACGCTCGCGGACATGGGCCGGCCGCACCCGATGGACCGCCTCGTGGTCGGCGACGTCGGTTTCGGCAAGACCGAGGTGGCCATGCGCGCGGCCTTCAAGTGCGCCGCGGCCTTCAAGCAGGCGGCGCTGCTCGCCCCCACCACCATACTGGCCGAGCAGCATTATCGGACTTTCCGCGCCCGCTTCGCCGATTATCCCGTGCGCCTGGGGCTGCTGACGCGCTTTCAGCCCGCCCGCCAGACGGCGCGCGTGCTGGCCGGCCTGGCGGCCGGGACCGTGGACGTCGTCATAGGGACGGCGCGGCTGCTGCAGAAGGACGTGCGGTTCAAGGATGTCGGGCTGGTCGTCATCGACGAGGAGCACCGCTTCGGGGTGCGCGACAAGGAAAAGCTCAAAGCCCTGCGCCGCACGGTGGATTTCCTGGCGCTCTCCGCCACGCCCATCCCGCGCACGCTCAACCAGGCCCTGTCGGGCCTGCGGGCCATCTCCCTGATCCAGAGCGCTCCGCAGGGACGCCAGCCCATCGAGACCCGGGTGGGGCCTTACGACGAGGGCGTCGTCGCCGGCGCCCTGGCCGAGGAACTGGCGCGCGGCGGGCAGGCCTACTTCGTCCATAACCGCGTGCGCAGCCTCGACGACTGCCGGCGGCGCCTGGAGCGGCTGGCGCCCCGGGCGCGCTTCGCCGTGGTGCACGGCCGCATGCGCGGCGGCGAGATCGAGCAGACCATGTGGTCCTTCTTCAAGCGGGAGTTCGACGTCCTGGTGGCCTCCACGATCATCGAGTCGGGCCTCGATATCCCCACCGTGAACACCTTGTTCGTGGACAACGCCCAGGATTTCGGTCTAGCCCAGCTCTACCAGTTGCGCGGCCGCATCGGCCGCGAGCGCCAGCGCGCCTATTGCTACCTCTTTTTCCCAGCCGATCGCGGGGAGGAGGGGGAACTGGGCGAGGAGGGCCGCCGCCGCCTGGAGGCCCTGCGCGAATTCGGGGAGCTGGGCTCCGGGGTCAAGCTCGCCATGCGCGACCTCGAGATCCGCGGGGCCGGCGAGCTGCTGGGTTCCCGGCAGCACGGCTTCATGCGCGCCGTGGGTTCCGAGATGTTCGCGGACATGCTCGACGAGGAGCTGGCCCGGCGCCGGGGCCGGCCGCCCGCGGCGCAGGAGCCGGAGGTCGGCATGGACCTGCGCGTGGAGGCCTATATACCGGAGAGCTATCTGCCGGCCGAGATGGAGCGGCTCGACTACTACAAGCGTCTCCTGCGGGCCGCTCCGGGCGAGGCCGGGCGCCTGGTCGCGGAACTGGAGGACCTCTGCGGGCCCGCGCCCGGGCCGGTCCGCGCCCTGCTGCGCCTGCTGGAGGTAAGGGGTCTGGCGCGCCGGGCGGGCGTGCGCGCCGTGACCCAGCGCGGGTCCGCGTTGGAGCTCGTGTTCCGTCCCGACGCCCAAGTCGGACCGGAGGCGACGCGGCGCTGGCTGTCCGACTACGCCGGCCGTTTGCGCTTCACCCGGCGTCCCGAGGGCGACGGCGTGGCCGTGGAACTGGCGGGAGCCGAGCCCCTGGACTGGCTGGAGCGGTTCCTGGGGGAGCTGGCGCGGCCGGTTGGGGCCGGAACGCAAAAATGATAGTATGGCGCACATGAGCGCCTTGACGAGGGCGGCGGCCTTGGCCGCGGCGGCGCTGGCGCTGGCCGGCTGCCGGGACTCCCGGGACGGCGTCGTCGCCCGGGTGGGTCCGTTGTCGATCTCGCAGGCCGAATTCCAGGGCAAGCTGGTCGAGGTCGCTCCGAGCTACCAGAATTACGTGGCCACCCCCAACGGACGGCGCCAATTCCTCGACATCCTCATCCGGGAGAAGCTCATCCTCGCCGCCGCCCAGGCGTCCGACGTCTCCAAATCCGTGGAGTTCCGGATGCAGGTCGAGCGGCTCAAGGCCGAGGAGGCCGAGCGGGTGCGCGAGGGCCGGGACTACCTGCTCACGCGGCTTTGGCTCGAGGACCTGCGCCAGAAGGGCCAGCTCAAGGTCGGCGAGGAGGAAATCCGGGATTACATGAATAAGCATCCCCTGGAGGTGCGGGTCCGGAACATCCTGCTCGCCTCTCCGGTGGAGGCGGAGGAGGTCGCCAACAAGGCGCGCGCGGGGGCCAACTTCGCCGCCTTGGCCAAACAGCGGTCCCTCGATGCGGCCTCCGCCGCCGACGGCGGCCTCATGCCGCCGGCCCTCTACGGCGAGATCATCATACCGGATTTGGAGGACATCATTTTCCGCATGCGCGTCGGCGAGATCGGGGGGCCGATCAAGAGCAAGTTCGGCTATCACGTCTTGAAAAAGGAGGGCGAGCGCAAGCTCGATCCGGAGGCCTGCCGGGAGCGCGTCGCCCGGCTCCTCGAGAAGCGGAAGCTCGACTTGCATCTCCAGGACGCGCAGCAGAAGTATCCCGTGGAGGTTGTCGATGAACAATTCAAGTAAGGCTTTCCTGGCCGCCGCTTTGCTGGCGGCGCCGGGCGCGGCCCAAGCCAAGGTCATGGAGGATACGGTGGCGGTCGTCAACGGCACGCCGGTCCTGCTCTCCGACTACCAGAAGGAGATGAACGAGGTCCTGGATTACTGGCGCAAGGCCATGCCCGCGGCCGCGGCCGACCCCGCGCACCTGCGCAAGCTCAAGGAGGGCACGCTGGAGCAGCTCATCGACCGCGAGATCCTCTTTCAGGAAGGCAGCAAGCTCAAGCTCAAGGTCCGCGAGCGCGACATCGATAACGGCGTGGCGGAGGTCAAGGAGCGCTTCGCCAAGGACGACGAGGGCAAGGCGCTCTCCGAGGCGGAGGCCGAGGCGGCTTTCCGAGGCAAGCTTTCGGGCATGGGGTTGAACTACGCCCAGTTCCGGGAGCGCCTGTCGCGGCAGATCATGGCGCGCAAGGTCGTCGACGAGAACGTGCGCGCCCGGCTCCAGCCGCCGGCCGAAACGGAGGTGCGCGCCTACTTCGACCGCATCAAGGCTTACAACGCCAGTGGGTCCAGCGAGCCGCCCAAGGGCATGGCCGAGGACGAGGCGGCCGCGTTCATGGAGATCGCGGGCCAGATCAAGGCCATGAGCTCCGAGCGCGTGCGGGTGTCGCGTGTCCTGTTCCGGTTCTCGCCGGCCGGCTCGTCCCTGGAGAAGAAGCGGGCCCTGGAGGCGGCGCAGGCCGTCCGCCGGACCCTTCAGGACGGGACCGTCAGCTTCGCCGACGCGGCGCGCGAGCGGTCCGAGGAAGCGGAGTACGCCTCCCGCGGCGGCGACATCGGCTACCTGGTGCGGGGCGTGGCACCCCCCGAGTTCGAGAAGGCGGCCTTCACGCTGGCCGTGGGCGAGATCAGCGAGCCGATCGAGACGGACATCGGTTATTTCATCCTGCGCGTGCAGGAAAAGCGGGCCCCCGAGGCTCCCGAATTCGACAAGTTCAAGGACGAACTGGCCCGGGCCTTGACGAACATCTCCTTCCAGAAGGAGTTGGAGTCCTATGTCAAGGGGCTCAAGGCCCAGGCGGTCATTGAACGAAACCTGCCAACGCTCTAGGCCGGTCGTAGCTTTCACCAGCGGAGACCCCGCCGGGATCGGCCCGGAGGTCGTGCTGGGGGCCTGGCCGGCTTTAGCCAGGATTTGCCGCCCGGTATTGGTCGGGGAAGCCTCCGTGTGGCGGCGAGCCGGAGTCCGGCCGGGCTCCGGGGCGCTCCATGACACCGGCTTGGGCTTGAGACCTCCGGAGTTCGGCCGGCCCGCGGCGGCCGGAGGGGCGCTTGCCTTCGCCGCGGTCCAGGCGGCCGTGCGCCTGGCGGAGCGCGGACTCGTGGGCGCCGTGGTAGAGCGGAAGAGCGT
>JAQUMZ010000051.1:0-1887 GCA_028717865.1 Elusimicrobiota bacterium
CTCCATTGGCAAGGCTTACGTCCTGGAGGACGAGGAGATCGTGGTAACCCGCATCGACATCCCGCGGGAAAATCTCCGCGCCGAGGTGCAGCGTTTCAAGGCCGCCCAAAGGGCGACCCTGAGGGATCTCGACGCCGCCGAGGTCAAGGTCCTCAAGCTGTTGGGCAAAAAGCACGCCAAGCTCATCGACGCGCACCGTTTGATCCTGCGCGACACGCTCATCACCCACGACGTCCCCAAGCGCATTCTCGGCGAGGGAGTCAACGCCGAGTTCGCCCTCTCCGAGGCCCTGGAGGCCGTCAACCAGCAATTCGAGAAGCTCGAGGACGAGTTCTTCCGGGAACGGCGGCACGATCTTTTCGACGTGGGCAAGAGGCTGCTGGCGCACCTGCTCAAGCACAACCGGCGCAGCCTGGCCGAGCTCGGCCAGCAGAGCCTGCTGATCGCGCGCAACCTGCTGCCCTCGGACACGATCAGCCTGCAGGAGAACAAGGTTTTGGGCTTCGCCACGGATTTGGGCGGCAAGACCAGCCACACGGCGATCCTGGCGCAGAGCCTGGAGATTCCGGCGGTGGTGGGGCTTTCCGACGTCAGCCGGCGGGTCAAGACCGGAGACACGGTCATCCTCGACGGCGAGCAGGGGCTGGTCATCATCAACCCGACGCCGGAAGCCGTCGCCAAGTACGAGCGCATCCAGCAGCAGGCCCTGGAGGTGGAGCGGGCCCTGGAGGCCCTGCGCGGGGCGCCCGCGGTCACTCTCGACGACAAGCGGTTCCGGCTCGAGGTCAACGTCGACACGCCCGACGAGATGAAAAGCGTGGCCGCCCTGCAGGCGGACGGCATCGGCCTGTTCCGGACGGAATACCTCTACTTCAACCGGCCCGCCGTGCCCCCCGAGGACGAGCAGAGCCGGGCCTACGCGGCCGTGGCCAAGGCCATGCATCCGCATCCGGTCATCATCCGGACCGCCGACATCGGAGGCGATCGCCTGACCCAGCTGGGCATCGAGGGACCCAAAAACGAAGTGAACCCCTTCATGGGCCTGCGCGGAGTGCGGCTGTTTTTGCGGCATCTCGACCTTTTCAAGACCCAGTTGCGCGCCATTCTGCGCGCGACCGTGAAAGGCAACGTCAAGATAATGATCCCCATGGTGTCCTCGGTGGCCGAGGTGCAGGCCGTGCGCCGGCTGCTGAGCCAGGCGATCGGAGAGCTGCAGGCCGAGGGCGTGCTGGTCCCTTCCGGGGTGGAGCTGGGCATCATGGTCGAGATCCCCTCCACCGCGGTCATGCTGGACGCGTTCATTCCGCATGTCGACTTCGTTTCCGTGGGGACCAACGACCTGATCCAATACACCCTGGCCGTGGACCGGGTTAACGAGCACGTCAGCCATCTTTACGATCCTTTCCATCCCGCCGTGTTGCGCCTGCTCCAGTACGTGACCCAGACCGCCCACAAGGCCGGCAAGCCGGTCGGCGTCTGCGGCGAGATGACCTCGGACCCCCACGCCGTGCCCCTGCTGGTCGGCATCGGCTGCGACAGCCTTTCGGTGTCCCCCCGGATGTATCTCCGGATCAAGCAGGTGGTGCGCCGCCTGCGGCAGTCCGCCATGAGCAAGCTGGTGGCCAAGGCGGTCGCCTGTTCGGATTCCGACGAAATACGCCGGCTCATGCGCGAACAGGGACTCTAAGCCCATGGCGGATCCCGGCCGCATACGCAACTTCTCGATCGTGGCCCATATCGACCACGGCAAATCGACGCTGGCCGACCGGCTCCTGGAAGCCACGGGGACCATCTCGGCCCGGGACATGCAGGCCCAGGTGATGGACTCCATGGAGCTGGAGCGCGAAAGGGGCATCACCATCAAGGCCAAGGCTGGGCGCATGAACT
>JAQUMZ010000051.1:1897-10513 GCA_028717865.1 Elusimicrobiota bacterium
CGCCGACGGACGGGACTACGTGCTCAACCTGATCGACACCCCGGGGCACGTGGATTTTTCCTACGAGGTTTCCCGGGCCCTGGCCGCCTGCGAAGGCGCCCTGCTGGTGGTCGACGCCACGCAGGGGGTGGAGGCGCAAACCCTGGCCAACGCCACCCTGGCCCAGGCGCTCTCGCTCAAGCTTATTCCCATCATCAACAAGGTGGATCTGCCCGCCGCCGACGTCGAGGGCGTCGCGGAGCAGATATTCGACGTCCTGCACCTGGAGGCGGACCCCGTTCCCGTATCGGCCAAGCAGGGCTTGGGCACCGCGGACGTGCTCGCGGCGATAATCCGCGACATCCCGCCGCCGAGCGGACGCGTCGACGCCCCGCTGGCGGCCCTGATCTTCGATTCCACGTTCAGCGTCTATCGGGGCGTGATCATGCTGGTGCGTGTGGTCGACGGCGCCATGGCGCCGGGCATGAAGCTGCGCTTCCACTCCACGGGACACGAGGCCGTGGTCGAGGAGGTGGGCTATCTGGTCCCCAAGATGAACGCGGCCGGCCGGCTGGGCGCCGGCGAGGTGGGCTACGTGATCTGCGGGATCAAGGACATCCATCAGGTCCGCGTGGGCGACACGCTCATGGAGGCGGCCCGGCCGCTGGCCGCGCCGGTGCCGGGCTATCAGGAGGCCAAGCCGGTCGTTTTCGCCGGCATCTTCCCGGTCAATCCGGCGGACTATCCGGATTTGTCGGCCGCGCTCGAGAAGCTCAACCTGGAGGACAGCTCCTTCAACTACTCCCCCGAGAGTTCGCAGGCCCTCGGATTCGGCTTCCGCCTGGGCTTCCTGGGCCTGCTGCACATGGACATCGTAAAGGAGCGGCTCGAACGGGAATTCGATCTCAACCTGATCGTGACCAGCCCCAACGTGGTCTATCGGGTGCGCACGCGCGCGGGCGAGGACTTGATCATCGACAACCCCGCCAAGTTCCCCGCCCACGGGGATATCGAAAGCATCCAAGAGCCGTTCGTGCTGATCACGATCGTTCTGCCCGTGGAGCATCAGGAGGGCGTGCTTAATTTGCTCAAGGAGCGGCGCGGCGAATACGCGAGCATCGAGTATGTCGCGGGCAGCCGGATGCTGATCCGCTACCACCTGCCGCTGTGCGAGATGGTGGTGAATTTTTACGACCGTCTGAAGTCGGTCTCGAAGGGCTACGCGTCCTTGGATTACGCGGACGCCGGCTTCCGGACCTCGGACATGGTGCGCCTGGAGATACTCATACACGGCGAGCCCGTGGACGCCTTGAGCTCGATCGTGCATCGGGACAAGGCTTACGACGTGGGCCGCCAGATGTGCGCCAAGCTCAAGGAGCTCATACACCGGCAGAACTTCGAGGTCGCCGTCCAGGCCCGCATCGACGGCCGCATAATCGCGCGCGAGACCATATCGGCCAAGCGCAAGGACGTGCTGGCCAAGTGCTATGGCGGAGACATCACGCGCAAACGCAAGCTGCTGAGCAAGCAGAAAGAGGGCAAGAAGCGCGCCAAGCAATTCGGAGCCGTGGAGCTGCCGCAGGAGGCCTTTCTGGCCGTGCTCAGGCTGGACGAGGACAAGGGCTGACTAAAATTATAAAGTTTTATAAAAGGAGCATTTAATGGAAGCGCGTCTAATCATTGTCGGGCTGGCCATGGGGGCCTACGCCTGGGCCGGCCGGCAGTGGGCCAAGTCGGGAGCCGTCGACACGCCGGTCAAGACGGCGTTGTGGCACGGCGTTTTCTGCGCCCTTTCGGCCTTTTCCGTGGTCTGGATCGTGATGATGTCGTTCGATACCCGGGCGCGCTTCATCTCCGTGGCGGTGCACGTGGTCTCGACCACCGAGCTCTATCCCAGCCTGGCGGCCGGGCTCATCGCGGGCGCGATCGGGTTCTGGAGAGGCCTGGCCAAGGGCCGCGACGCGGCCGGAAGGCGCTACTTCCTGGCCGAGGACACGGAGTGGTCCGAGACCGTTTTCTCCGCCGTGCTGTTGGCGGGGGTCTTGATGTATTTCGTAATACAAGCTTTTAAAATACCCTCGGGCTCCATGCGTTCCACGCTCATAGAAGGCGACCACATTTTCGTCAATAAGTTCATCTACGGCTTGCGCGTTCCCTTCGCGGGCCGCCGCGTCTGGCCGCTGCGCCGCGTGGGGCGGGGGGACGTGGTGGTTTTTCGGTTCCCCGACGACGATCCGACCCAGACGCACTGCGGCTCCGTCCAATACGGCAGGGATTTCATCAAGAGGGTCGTCGCGCTGCCGGGAGACGAGGTGGCGGTCAAGGACGGCCGGCTTTTCGTCAACGGCAAGGAACCCGATGAGCAGGGCTATGCCCAATGGGTGGACGGCGCGAGCCGGCAGCCGGAGTCGGTGCAATCCGAGAGCCTGGCGCCGCAGCGCTACCAGAAGGTCTGGCAGGAGCACCGGTTGGACCGCGAGCTGCAGGACGTGGAGCGGGACTATTTCGGCCCGGTCCGGGTGCCGGCGCGCTCCTATTTCGTGATGGGCGACAATCGCGACCGCTCCTGCGACTCGCGCTATTGGGGGCCCGTCGGGGAGAAATTCCTCAAAGGCAAGGCCTGGCTGCTCTATTGGCCGCCCTCGCGCATGAAAATCGTCCGCTAGGCGGGAGGTCCAGATGCTGAAAACCGCGTTCGCGCTGACGGCGTTGGTTTGGGGAGCCGGGAGCCCGGCCGCGCGGCCGGATCGCGGCGAGCCGCCGAAGGTGCTGGTGGCGTCCTATTCCGGGATCATAAATCCCGCCGCCGCGGAATATCTCACGGGCGCCGTGGCGCAGGCCGGCCGCATGCGGGCGCGGGCCCTGGTCATCGAGCTGGACACTCCCGGGGGGCTGGACCTCGCCATGCGGGAGATCGTGAAGGCGGAACTGGCCTCCGAGGTTCCCGTCATCGTGTACGTGTCGCCCAGCGGGGCGCGGGCGGCCTCGGCGGGCGTGTTCATCACGATGGCCGCGAACATCGCCGCCATGGCTCCGGGGACCAACATCGGAGCGGCCCACCCGGTGCA
Source organism: Elusimicrobiota bacterium (assembly GCA_028717865.1). Taxonomy (GTDB): domain Bacteria; phylum Elusimicrobiota; class Elusimicrobia; order UBA1565; family UBA9628; genus UBA9628. Next base: position 4,945 of record JAQUMZ010000051.1, read on the forward strand.
GTTGGGCGGCCTGCCCGGCCTGGGCAAGGACAAGGAAAAGGGCGGCACGGACGCGGTCATGGAAGGCAAGCTTGCCAACGACGCGGCCGCCTACCTCAGGGCCATCGCGGCCCGCCGTGGCCGCAACCTCGATTGGGCCTCCGAAGTGGTGCTCAAGAGCGTCTCCGTCGACGCCGCGCAGGCCGTGCGCGCTCGCGTGGTCGACCTTCAGGCCCGCGACCTGCAAGCCCTGCTGCGGGACGTCGACGGCCGCGAGCTGGCCGACTTCAAGGGCCGCCCGCTGCGCACCAAGAACGCCGAGCTCGTCCGCTTCGATATGACCGCTCGCCAGCGGTTCCTCTCCGCCGTCTCCGATCCCAACATCGCGATGATCCTGATGACGCTGGGCGTTTCCGGCCTGCTGATCGAACTGTACAGCCCCGGCCTGATCCTGCCCGGCATCGTGGGGGCGGCCTCGCTGATTTTGGCCTTCTACTCCTTCCAGACCCTTTCGGCCAGCTTCGCCGGCGTGCTGCTCATCCTGCTGGGCTTCCTCCTGTTCGTGCTCGAGCTCAAGGTCACGAGTTTCGGGTTGCTGGCCGTGGGCGGCGCGGCCGCGCTCTTGATCGGAGTGCTGATGCTTTTTCGCGACAACGTCGGCGGCCTGAGCATCTCCTGGAGCGTGCTCTTGAGCTCGCTGGCCACCCTGGCCGCCCTTCTGGCGGCCTTGATCGTCATCGCGGCCCGGGCCATGCGCCGGCGCCCCTCGACCGGAGCCGAGGGCCTGATCGGCCAAACTGCCGTCGCGCGGACGGCCTTGAATCCCGCGGGGAAAGTCCTCCTGGGCGGCGAGCTGTGGCGGGCGCGGAGCCTTTCCGGCCCCGTCGCCGAGGGCGAGGAAGTCCTGGTGAAATCCCGCGACGGCCTGACCCTGAAAGTGGTGCCACGCTTTCAGTAACTTCAGAAACCCCGCGCGGCGGCCCCGGTCAGATCAAGGGGCGCCGCCGGAAGCCGGCGCCGAGAGATTCCGCCAGCCGCCGCGCGGCGGCCAGGTCCGTGCCCGGCAAGGCGACGGCGGTGACCGTGGTGCTCAGCCCGGCCTTGACGCAGCGCCGGATGAAGTCCAGGCAGCTCGCGAAGCCCCGCGCGCGGAAGCGCGCGAGCGGGGCGTGGATTTCGGCCCAGCGCGCGGGATCCGCCGTGTTCAAGCTGACCGCCACGGCGTCGAGCGCGCCGGCCAGCGCGGGGACGATGTCGCGTTTCCAGATCAAATTTCCCAATCCTACCGTGTTGAGGCGCAGGACGGCGCGCGGACAACGGCGGCGCAAGCCGCGGCATATCGCGAGCATGTCCGGCAGGCGGTACGTGGTTTCTCCGTAGCCGCAGAAAACCACTTCGGAGAACGTCCGGCCGCGCGCCGCGGCGTCGACCTCGGACAAGACCAGCCTCGGGGAAGGTTCCCGGCCGGACAGCTTGAAGTCCCAACGCTCGAAGCGCCAATTCAGGGCGCGCTTTATGCAGAAGCGGCAGGCCGTCGGACACCGGTTTGTTATGTTCAGATAAAGCCCTTTTTTGAAGGGATATGCGATGGTGGCGGCGCGGGCCGGGCGCCTCATGGGCGTTTTTGGAAACGGATCGGAAGCTCCGAACGGGGCAGCAGGGTCATGGCGTACGGCGCGGTCGCGCCTTCGGGAGGGGTGCGGCCGGGCTCGGGCGCAATTTCGCGGTAGCGGACCGCGACGTCGCTGGCCCCGGTCTCGGGCCGGGCGTCGATTTTCACGCGGTAGCCGCCCGTCGGCCGGCGGCCCAGGAAAACCGCGGCCACGCGCCAGCGGCTGAAATCAACGGCTGGGACCGGGCCGGCGCAGCAGTCGCTCCAGAGCGCCGCCCATTCCGCGCGGTCGGAGACCGTGAAGCAGCCTTCCCGGCTTCCCCCGAAGGGCCCGGCCCAGCCGTCCTGCGCCGGTTCGCCGACCGAGCGGTCCTCGGGTTCGGCGAGCAGGGACACGGTCTTGCCCGCGAGCGGCACGGGGCGGTGTTTCCCGGAGTCCACGGCGCGCTGGAGCCGGCGCAATTGCCGGATGGAGGCCTCGGCTTGGGCCCGCGTGCCCGGGGCGCCGAGCCGGGGGCCCAGGAAGCTGGTGTCCTCCTCGGCCGGGTCGGAGTTTTTCCCGACGCCCTGGATGCCGAGCGCGGAAGTCTGCCGCTGCAGCAGCTCGTGGAGCTCCTCGTTGCTGTAGGCGGCGCCGGCCGCGGGCCGCGGCGGCGCCGGCGGCGGCGTCAGGTGCAGCGACTCCCCCAGCTGCACGGAAATGCCGCTGCGGTAGGCGCCCGCCAGAACCAGGACGAAACAGACCAGCAGGCCGACGGCCAGGGCCAGGAGCAGGGCTAGGGGCTTGCTCACGGTCCGGCTACTTGCGCGAGAATTTCCGGCGCAGCACGCGCGCCACTGCGGGCGAAACGAAATTGTCGACCGGGGCGCCGCGCTGGCAGACCTCCTTGACCACGGAGGACGCCAGATAGGTATATTGCTCGTCGGGCATCAGGAATACGGTTTCCGCTTCGCGGAACAGGCGGCGGTTGATCGACGCCAGCTGGAATTCGTAATCGACGTCCGAGATTACCCGCAAGCCGCGAATAAGGATATGCGCTTTTTTCGAGCGCAAGTAATCGACCAAAAGTCCGGAGAACGTGTCGACGTCCGCGTTGGGCAGGTCGCGGATCGAGGCCTCCACCATCTGGATGCGCTCCGCCACGCTGAAGGTCGCCTTTTTGTTCGGGTTGTTGGAAACGGCGACTATGACGTGGTCGAAAATCCTGGCCGCCCGCTGGATGATGTCCAGGTGGCCCTTGGTGGGAGGATCGAAGCTCCCCGGATAAACCGCCAAACGGGACATGCAGGAACTTTACAATTTTTTTGGGGACGTTCCTTGCTTTTCTTGCTTTTCTCGGGCAGTTCCGAGCCGCCGGCGCAAACGACATGAGCTGACGGCTCGGCCGTTTTGCTCGCCCTTCTCCAGGCAGCTCAGGCAGCCCTTTCTTTCGGTCGGCATGCAAACCGGTCTATTTTCCGCGACGGTCCGGGTTTGGTAGACTCGAAAGCCCATGAAATCCCGCCAGGCCGAGAGGACGGGCCCCGTGAGGTATGGTTTTTTGCGCCGTCCCGGTCGCGCCGTTCTGCGCGAACTCGCGGAGCTTTATCGCGCGGCCGGCTGGTGGGACCGGAAGGATACCAACGCCCGGCTGCGGGCCCTGGTCGGCGGCAGCCATTGCTTCCTGACCGCCCGGCGCGGGGGCCGGTTGGTGGGCATGGGGCGCGCGATAGGCGACGGCGCCAGCGACGCCTATATCCAGGATGTTTTTGTCCGTCCCGAATGGCGCGGGCGAGGCTTGGGGGCGCAGCTGGTGCGCCGGCTGGCGCGGCGGCTGGCGGCGGACGGGCTGGGCTGGATCGGCCTGGTGGCCGTGCCGGGCGCGGAGGCGTTTTATGAACGGTGCGGCTTTCGTATCGCGCCCGGGCATAAGCTCATGCTTTTTCGCGGGCCCCGGCCATGAGGCTGGAGCCGCTGCGGCCGAGCCATTACGCCGAGCTTGCGCCCTATTTCGCCGCGCAACAGCAGCCCTTGTCGGTGTATTCGCTGGCCTCGCTCATCGCCTGGAGCCAATGCATATACGACACGTTCTTCGCCGTGGACGACGGCGCCGCGATCTTCGTGGAGCGCCGCATGGACGATCCCAGGGTGGGGCGGCTGCTGCTGCCCGTCTGCCCGGGCGGCTTGAAGCCTCCGGCCTGGGTGCGGGAGCGGGCCGCGGCGGCGGAGTGCCGGGAGATCAACGGCGTAAGCCAGCGGTATCTCGACGCTTTTCGTCCCGACATCGAGCGGCTTTTCGCCGTAAGCGAGCAGCGAGACCAGGAGGATTATGTTTACCGCGCCGCGGACTTGGCGGGCCTGCCCGGCCGCGACTACGCCAAGAAGCGCAACCTGGTCCGCCAATTCGAGCGCGATTGGAACGGCGCCATCGCGGCGCGCCGCATCGCGCCTGGAAACTCCGGCGAGTGCCTGGAGTGCCTGGAGCAATGGCGGGCGCAGCGCGCCGGACAAGATTGGACCGATGTCCTGGAATGCGAACGCCGGGCCATAACGCGGGCCCTGGGGGCCTTCTCCGCGCTGGGATTCGAGGGCGTCATGATTTCGGTGGCCGGGCGCGTCCGGGCCTTCGGCATCGGCTCCCGGCTGGCCGCGGACACCTGGGCGCTTCATTTCGAGAAAGCCGCGGACCAGATCAAGGGGCTTTATCAATACCTGGATCGGGAATGCGCCCGCAGCCTGTTCCCCGGCCTGGCCTACATCAATAAGGAAAGCGACATGGGCGCCCCGGGTCTGGCCAAGGCCAAGCAGTCGTATCATCCCGCCTTCAAGGTCAAATCCTACAAGCTGACGCTGCTTTGACCCGCCTTTGACCGCGGCCGGGTAGAATCCTTTGACTGCGAAAGGAGGCTTGAATGGACAAAAAGGCTTTGGCGGATTACAGTTTGCTGGGTAAAAGCGGGTTGCGCGTGGCCCCCTTCTGCCTGGGCGGCATGACCTTCGGCACGGATTGGGGCTGGGGCTGCGACGAGAGCGCGGCGCGGCAGATTTTCGACCGCTACCTTGACGCGGGGGGGAATTTCATAGACACCGCCGACATGTACACCAACGGCCGCAGCGAGGAAATGATCGGGCGCTTCCTCAAGGACGGCGGCCGCCGCGACCACGTGGTGCTGGGCACTAAGTTTTCCTTCAGCGCCGTTCCGGGCGATCCCAACGCGGGGGGCAACGGGCGCAAAAACATCATGCGCGCCATGGAAGCCTCCCTGCGCCGCCTGCAGACCGATTACCTCGACATCCTCTGGCTGCACGCCTGGGACGGCTGGACCCCGGTCGAGGAGGTGCTCTACACCATGGACGCCCTCGTGCAGCACGGGAAGGTGCGCTATCTCGGCCTGAGCAACGTTCCGGCTTGGTACTTGGCCCGCGCCCAGACGCTGGCCCAATGGCGCGGCTGGGAGCGCGTCTGCGCCCTGCAGATGGAATACTCCCTGGTCGAGCGCGACATCGAGCGCGAGCACGTCCCCGCGGCCCGGCATCTGGGCGTCGGGATCTGCTCCTGGAGCCCGCTGGCGGGAGGCTTCCTGACCGGGAAGTATCGGCGCAACGGCCAGCGCGTCGAGGGGGCGGGACGCATCAAGTCCATGCAGGAGCAGGGCCACATGTTCGCGCCTTGGTTCACGGACAAGGACTGGAGCCTGCTCGGGGTTCTCCAGGACGCGGCCCGCGAACTGCGGCGCTCTCCGGCGCAGGTCGCCTTGAACTGGGTTTCGCGGCAGCCGCAGGTTGCCTCCACGATCATCGGAGCGACCACGATCGGGCAGTTCGGAGACCTCCTGGCCGCCAATGAATTCGAGATACCGGCGGAGCACCTGAAGCGGCTCGACGAAGCCAGCCGGCTCGAGGCGGTCTATCCGTACACCTTCTTCAGCCCCGAGCAGCGCAAGGCGCTCGCCGGCGGCGTGGAGGTGCGCAAGCAGGTCCTGGCGCGCTGAGCCGCG
>JAQUMZ010000052.1 GCA_028717865.1 Elusimicrobiota bacterium
GACCCGGATGAAATGCGCTCCGGAAAGCACGAGATACGGGGGGTGGCAGGCGGCCGCGGCGGCCAGGGGCGCCGCCGCGGCGTGGGCGCCTTGGGCGGCGCGCGGGTTCCAGGCCAGCTCCAATCCGGGCGGCAGGGACAGGCGCGCCGTCGGTCCGCGGGGCGGATCGCATGAAATCCAAAGCCGGCGCAGCCCCGCCCGGGCGGCCGTATGAAGCTGGCGTTCCAGCACGGATATCCCGCCCGCCCGCTGCAGCAGGCGCTCGGGATTGTCGACCCACAGGATGGCGTTGGCGATCATGGGCGGATTCGTTTTACGGCGCCGCGGGCTCGGCGGCGCGGATCTTGCGCCGGCGGGCCGGGCGGACGCTGTCGTAAGCCTGCCGGATGAGCGTCATGGCGAAACCGGCCTCGGCCAGGTTTCGGCCCCGGGCCGACGAATCCCGCATTTCGGCGCAGAAGTCGGGCAGCATGGCCGCCAGCCATTCCGGGTGCGCGGATCCGGCGGAAAGCTTATCCGGGAAATCAAACCGCTGCTCGGGCCCGGCGGACGGCTTGAGCAGCAGATGGTCGTCGCGCAATTCCAGCGAGGCCTGCGTTCCATGGAACAGCGCCCAGTTGGAGCGCGCCGCTCCGCGCCACGTCAGGTGCAGAAGCGCCGTGGCCGATGGGAAGCGGTAGAATACGGTGGCTTCCGTCTCGGTCGCCGTCGGCGTGGGGCGGTGGAAGAAAGCGCAGGCCTCGGCGGCCGCCGGCGCCTCGCCCCGGGCGCACAGCATCCGGCGCAGGAGGTAGAGGTTGTGCCAGCCGTGGTCGACGAGTATCCCGCCGCCGGCGAGGCCCGCGTCTACGCGCCAGTCGCCCGGGCCGGCGGCCGCCGAGGGCTTGGTGCGCACGGCGTGCAGCTGGGCGTGGCGGATATCGCCCAGGAGGCCCGCGGCGGCCAGTTCGGCGGCTTTCGCCCAGATGGGGGCATAGGCCCAGTTGTGGACGGTAAACACGGCGCGGTCCTGGCGCCGGGCCGTTTCCGAAAGCCGGCGGAACTCGGCCGGTACGAGGCAGAGGGGTTTCTCGCAGAGAACGTGCAGTCCCCGCTCCAGGGCCAGCAAGGCTTGCCGTCCGTGCAGCCACGGCGGCGTGGCCAGGTCCACGAAATCGAGCGCGGTCTCCGCGGCCAGCAGCTCTTCCAGGTTCGGATACGTCCGGACGCCCGGGAACGCCTCCGCGGCCCGGGCGAGGCGCTCCGGGCCGAGGTCGGCGACCGCGACGATCTCGAGGTCCGCGCGGCCGCGCAGGGCGGCCGCGTGGGCGTTCTGCGCCACGGCCCCGAAGCCGACGAGCGCGCCTTGGAGCGGGTTCACCTCGCGGGTCTCCTAAGCCAGGCCCCGTCTGGCCGCCAAGGCCGCCAAGGCTTGGCCGAACACCTCCACGCCGTGGAGCACCTCGTCCTTGGTGATGGTCAGCGGCGGATTGATGCGCAGCATGGGATTGTAGGACATGGTCAGCAGGCCGTGCGCGAGGCACTCCTCGAAGAGCTCCCGGCACAGCGGGCTTTCCAGGGGCTTGCCCGTCTTGGGATTGACGAGTTCCACGCCGATCATGAGTCCGCGGCCCCGCACCAGGCCGATGAGCGGCGAGCGCGACTGGAGTTCGCGCAGCTTTTCCACCAGCAGCTTGCCCATCGCGCGGGAATTGTCGACCAGCTTCTCCTTGAGGATTATCTGCAGGGCGGCGTCGCACGCGGCCGAGGCCAGGGGGTTGCCGCCGTAGCTGGAGGATGACCCGCTGGGGTTGCCCCAGGGTTTGGACTGCGCGATCTCGCTCGAGGTTATTACCCCGGAGACCGGGAAGCCTCCGCCCAGGCCTTTGCCCACGGTCATGATGTCGGGGACCACGCTTTCATGGTCGCAGCCCCACATGCTGCCGGTGCGCCCGAATCCGGTGATCATTTCGTCGCTTATCAGCATGGCGCCGAGTTCCTTGGTCAGCGCCCGCAGGCCCTTGAGCCAGCCCGGCGCGGGTATGACGTTGCCCGCCGTGCCTTGAATGGGCTCGACTATGACCGCGGCCAGGGCGCCCGCCGTGGAGCGCTTGATGAGTTCGCGCAGGAAGTCCAGGCAGTGGGCGGCGCAGTCGTGCTCGCCCTTGGTCCCGAAGGGACAGCGGTCCCGGTTCGGATATGGAGAGAGGTAGAGGCCGGGCATCAAGGGGCCCAATTCGTGCTTGAAGCTGTCGCCCAGGACGGGAAGAATGCCCCCGGTCTTGCCGTGGAAGCCGCCCCAGAATCCGATCAACTCGTATTTCTTGGTCCGGCTCTTGGCCAGGCGCAGGGCGGCTTCGACGGCTTCGGCGCCGGAGGAGTAGAGCTGTATGCGGTCGAGGCCTTTCGGGGTCACCGTGGCCAGGGTCTTGACGAAATTGGCGCGATGGGGGCTGGTGAAGCTGCCGATGGATATCCGGGACAGCTGCTCGGAGACTATGCGGACGTATTCCGGGTGCGAGTAGCCCAGGGCGGCCACGCCGATGCCGGCGACGAAGTCCAGGTATTCCTTGCCGTCGAGGTCGCGCAGGTGCCGGCCATGGCCGCTTTCGAGCGCGATCTGGGAATAGAGGGCGATGGTTTGCAGGCCCGGGGCGATGTGCTTGGATTCCTCCTCGCAGAGCGCCCGGGATTTCGGGCCCGGGGTGTAGCGGGATTTTTCCGAAGAGACGGGAGCGGCGGATTTCGCGGGCATGTTTATGGCCTCCGGACGGCTTGCAGGGTCTTGAGCCTGGCGCGCAGCTGCCAGGCGATCTGGATCGCGGCTTCGCCGCGCACGCGCGCGAAGCTCGGCCAGGAGTTCATGTCGATCAGATAGATGCGGCCTTGCGGGGTGATGATGGCGTCGCCCCCGAATATCTCGAGTTTGAGCGCCGCGGCTCCGGCCGACGCCATGGCGGCCAGGATATCGATATCGAAGGGGAACTTCCGGGCCGTGGACGGGTCGTGGTAAAAATACGTGAACCAGCGCCCCGGGCCGACTCCGTAGAACTTGACCAGGTCTCCGTCCACGTGCTGCTGCAGGACCAGGGAGGCTATCTCCCGGGCGGCGAAGTCCTGGCGGATGGCCTCGACCTCGGACCAGTCGCCCGCGTAAACGACGTCGTGGGTGCAGGTGTTGTGCACGTCCCCGCGCTTGACCCAAAGGCCGGCCTCGGCCGGGAAGCGCGGCGGCTCCAGGGGGTCCCGGCCCTGGATGGTGCGGGTCTCGGTGGCGGGAAATAGGATGTTGGGGTCGCGCGCGAAAGCCTCGTACATGCCGAGCCGGTAACAGGCGAGGACCGAGTCCGGGGGGTTGACCATGAGCACCGGATGCGAGCGCCGCAGGTCGATGAGGCGGCGCAGGCGCGGATAGGACTCGCACATGGGCACGATCATGTCCCAGGAGCCGAGATCGGCGGCGTCGGCCTCTTCCGGGGTGACGGTCCGGGTGCGCGCCTTGTAGATGGCCAGCTGTTCCATGACCGCCTTGAGGATCAGGGCGTCGTCGGTCTCCCGGTTGGGAGAGTTGGTCAGTTCGCGGGAAATTCCCAGGCAGGATACCATGGCGTCATGCTCTCCTGTTCATGCGGCCGCCGGATTTTGGTTTTGGGCGGCGAGGAACTCCTCCGCCTGGCGGACGTCCTCCGGCCGGTCGACGTCCAAAGTTCGGGGCAGGATCACCCCGGCGACCCGCTCGCGGGACGCCAAGGCTCCCAGGTATTCCCGCAGGGCGCCGTGCGCTTCGGCGGGGGGCATGGCGCGCGCCGCGGCCGGGGTCAGGTAGTACATGCCGCAGGTCACGTACTGGCGCCGGACCGCCGCGGCGCCCAGGGCTTCCACGCGGCCGTCCGGCGCCAGGTCGGCCCACAGCGGCTTTTCGTCCTCGACGAAGCCGGTCAGGGCCAGCGCCGCCGGCGCGGCCCGGCTCGCGGCGGTTTGCGCGAAAAGGCGCGCGTCCGCGGGGGCGATCAGGGCGTCCACCGTGCTGATGAGGAAAGGGCTCGCGCCGGCGGCGAGAGTCTGCGCCACCAGGCGAAAGCTTTCCCAGGAAGACGCCGTGTCGCGCTCCAGGAAAGTCCAGCGCAGGGAGGGGAAAGCCGCGAGCAGGCTCTGTCGGACCCGCCGGCCGCCGGAGTTGAGCAAAATGGTGATATCTCGCGCTCCCGCCGCCGCCAAGGAATCCACGATCCAGTGGCAGAGGGGGCGCCCGCGCACCGGCACGAGGGGCTTTATCAGGCCGGGATGCGCTTGGCGCAGGCGGGAGCCCGCTCCCGCCGCGATGATTCCCGCTCGTATGGGCCGGGGCTGAAGCCGGGAGCTCAGCTCGGACACGGAGCGCGCCCGCAGGCCCATCGGGCAGCAGGGCGGGCGCGAGAGCGGTCCGATCAGCACGTGCGCCATGCCCAGGGATTCGGCTCCGCGCATGTCGCGGGGCACGGAGTCCCCGACCATGACGGATTGCGCGCACGTCGAGCCGAGCTGGTCCAAGGCCAGCCGGAAGATGGCCGGCTCGGGCTTGGTCACGCCGGCCGCGCCCGAATCGATCACCGCCGCGAAAAGGTCGCCGAGCCCTTCCGAGGCCAGGACGGAGTCGAGGTTGCCATAAAAATTAGAGACTATGCCCAGGCGGCGGCCTCCGAGCGCCAGCCGTTCCAACTCCGGGCGATTGCGCCGGAAGCAAGCTCGGCAATCCGCCAGGAAGCGTTCGCAGATCCGGTCGGCGCGCCGCGAACCGTTCTCGCCCAGGCGTTCCAGGACCCCGGCGACCTGCAGGCGCACGGTGTCGGCCAGGCCCAGGCCGCGCAGGCGGTGCCGGGAGGGCAATTCGTCGTCGGAATCGTAGAAAGCGCGGTCGAAGCGGGCGGGGGGCGCGGCCAAGCCCTCTTCCTCGTAGATGCGGCGGAATCGCTCCAGCCAGGGGGTGCCGTCGGAATCCAAAGTGCCCCCGAAGTCGAAGAGGATTGATTCCATTCGCATATTCTACTACATTAAAGTCTGGAAGAAATATGAAGGCCTTGACAAAGCATGCTATTCCTGTTATAAACTCATTCTGCCAGCCCTGGAATTCGTGAGGGGGGTGTCGTAAAAAAGTTTAGACGCGCCGAGATCGCCCGGAAAAGCACGGTGAAGTTCCGCGTTTTTTCCGGGGGGCGGCGTTTTTTTTATGGCCAACACGATTGAAGGACTGAAGGATAAATTGAAAGGCCTCAAAGGCCTGGCTGCCCTTTTCATGGGACCGCGGCAGGTCTGGGGCGTGGACCTGGGCAGCCATGCGGTGAAGGTGGCCTTGATCGTGGATGAAGGCGGCGTCCCGTCGCTCAAGGCGTGGGGTTACCTGCCTTTGACCGTCAAGCCCGAGGCCTCCCCCGAGGAAAGGAAGACGCAGGCCGTCCACGCCCTGCGCGCCTTTCTCATCGAGAAGGGTTTGAAGCTCAGGGAAGCGGCGACCTCGCTTTCGGGCAACTCCGTGATCGTGCGTTACGTGAAATTCCCCCGGCTGACCAAGACCGAGCTTTCCGCCACGCTGGCCACCGAGGCCGAGCCCTTCATCCCCTTCGACATCAATGAGGTCCAACTCGGCTTTCATATACTCAACGAACTCGTCGAGGACGGAATGAAGAAGATGGAGACCGTCCTGGTGGCGGCCAAGAAGGAGTTGGTCGGCTCGCGCCTGGAAACCTTGCAGGACGCCGGATTGGTCCCGACCATCATCGACGTGGATTCTTTCGCCCTGGAGAACGTCCATGAGCGCCTGCGCGACTCCAAGGGGGAGACCGGGGCCAGCCTCTATCTGAACATCGGGCACATGGTGACCAACCTTTCCATCATAGAGGGCGGAGTGACGCGGGTCGTGCGCGACGTCTTCATATCGGGCAACACCCTGACCAAGGCCGTCATGAAGGCCCTGCAGGTGGATGCCGCCAAGGCCGAGGCGCTCAAGAAGAGCCATGGCGTCATAGTGGACGCCGCGGAGAAGGAGAAGGCCCTGGCGGACGGCGACCGCGAGGCGCTGGGAGTCTCGCAGGCCGTGTCCGGCGTGATCAAGGATCTCGTGGCCGAAGTGCACCGCTCCGTGGACTTCTATCTTTCCCAGGGGCCGGAGCGTTCGATCGGGCGCATAGTCCTGGCCGGCGGCACGGCCCGCCTCAAGAACCTCGACAAGCATCTCTCGGCCGAGTTGAAGGTGCCGGTCTCGGTTCTGGAGCCGTTCGGCTTCCTGAAGCGGCCGCCGGAGGACCTGCCGGCCGCGCTGACGCCCGCCTTCGGCGTGGCGGTCGGGCTGGCCCTGCGGCGGAACAAGGACTGGATTTGAGGGCGCCGCCATGATCAAGGTAAATCTCGTTCCCGGCGACGTTCTGGCCAAGGCTCAGCAGAAGCAGAAGGCGCTGCAGATCGGAGTCGCCGGCGGCGCCGTCGCGCTGCTGATCCTGTTGATTTCATTGGCGTTCGTTTGGCGCCTGCGGGCCCTGGAGCGCCGGCTGGTGGAACAGCAGGCAGAATTCAAGCGGCTTTCCGTAGTGGTGGCCAAGGTCAAGGAGGCGGAGGGCCTGGCCAACGCCTTGCGGGCCAGGCTGAAGGTCATCGACGATCTGGACCGGGGCCGCCGCGCCTATCCCTATTTCATGTCCGATTTCGCGCGCGCCGTCCCCGGCGGGGTGCGCGTGATTTCCATGAAGACCACCGGGGGCAACAGCATCCCCCTGAAACTGGATATCCGGGCCGAGGCCCGCACCAACGAGGATATCGCGCTCTGGGTCCGCCAGCTGGCGGATGCCAAGAAGTTCGCGGGGATGGAATTGGGGACGGTCACGTCCGCGGAGAGCGCTACCGGCGTGGTGCGCAACTTCTCGCTCAAGGCGACGTACACGCCCCAGTTATGAGGCAGCCATGGCCATCAAGCTGACCAAACAGCAGCAGCAGATCGTGGTCGCGGGCGCCCTCGGTTTGGGGGCCTTCGCCTTCTGCTACATCAAGTTCTTCATGCTGCCGGTTTTCGGCAAGACGGCGGAAGTCAACAAGAAGATCGAAGCGCTTGCCGTGGAGATCGATTCCGCCAAAAGGCAGGCGGCCCGGCTTCCGGACCTGGAGAAGCAGCTGGTGCTCCTTAATGAAAGGAAGGTCGAGGCCGAGAAGCGGCTGCCCAAGACCAAGTCCATACCGGAGATACTGGTCGCCTTGGGCGCCGTGGCGGAGAAGCACCGCGTCTTCATCGGCAAGTTCACCCCCGGCCCCAGCAAGAGCCAGCAGTACTTCACCGAGATGAGCTTCCCCGTGGACGCGCGGGGGACCTACCACAATCTCGGGCGCTTTTTCGCCGCCTTGGCCTTGGAGCAGCGCCTCTATAACATCTACAATGTCGTCTTCAACACGCCGTCGGAGTCGACGGGCGAGATGGCGGTTTCGTTCGAGCTGGCCGCCTATCAGTACAAGGAGGGGTGATCGTCCCGCGGATATGACGGCCATCGGCATGATATCGTCGGCATGGGCGTTGTCGGCGCTGCTCGCCGTCCCGGGGCGGGCCGAGACCGCCGCGGTCGCGGCGTCCTCGGCCGCGGCTCCGGGCGCGTCCGCGGTCTCCACCGCCACGGTCTCCGGCATCTACACCGCCGAGCGCCTGCGCGATCCCTTCGCGCGCTGGGGAGCCGGGCGCGGCGGCGGCAAGGCCTTCACCTTGGAGGACTTCAGCATCCACAAACTGACGTTGACGGGGATGCTCAAGGATCCGGCGGCGGATTTCGCGATCTTCAGCGACGCGGACAGCGGCTTGCGATTCATATTGCGCAAGGGCAGGCTTTACGATTCGAAAAATAAGCCCGTGCCGGGCATCGGCGGCACGGTGAACATGAAGGAAAAGATGGCGACCTTGACCGCGCCGGAAGGCGACGTGCAGGTTTTTCGGCTCGGCGAAGAAGAAAAGGAATGACCGGAGAATCCCATCCATGAGAACGCTTTTTGCGATCAAAACCGTCGTTAGACAATCCCTGGCCGTCATGGTTTGCGCGGCGTTGCTGGTTCCCCAAGGGCTGCCGGTGAGCGTGTGGTCGGCGGAGGCCGTCGCGACGATGAGCGGCTTGGCCGTTTCCGACGACGCCGTGACCATCAAGCTCAGCGGGCCGGTCAAATACAACGGCTTCCTGGTGGCCAATCCCCCGAAGCTGGTGGTCGAGCTCTTCGACGTGAGCAACAAGGTCGGCGTCAGGGAGATCAGGGGGCGGGGAAAATTCCTCAAGCGCGTGCGCGCGGCGCAGTATCAAACCGTCCCCCGCATGGTTTCGCGCGTGGTGCTCGACCTCTCCGAGATGGCGGGCTACCGCATCGTGGAGTCCGGAGACTCCCTGGTGGTCCAGCTGGCCGGCGAGCCCTCCGCGCCGTCGGCGGCGTCGGCAGCGCCAACGGCGGCGGTGGACGCCTCGACGCCCGCCGCCGCGGCTCCCGAGCCGCGGGCCCGGCCGAAGATCGCGGTTCCGCCGGCCGCTGCGCCCTCCGATAATCCCGAGCTGCTGGGCATGGCCGGGGTCAAGGCCGCCAAGCCGGAGGCCAAGGCGGCCGCGGGGCGCGACGAGGCGCCCTCCGCGCGCAGGGCCGCGCGCGCGCGCGCGCGCGCCGCCGACATCCTGGCCCGCCTGCCCCGGGACCTGGTGACGCTCGATTTCGACAATACCGACATCCGCGACGTGCTGCGCCTGCTGGCCGCCAAGGCGAAGGTCAACCTTATTTTCGGTTCCGACGTGTCCCTGGTGCCGCCGCTGACCCTGCACCTATCGGACGTGCCTTTCAACGAGGCCATGCAGACCATTCTTTCCATGACCGGCCTGGTTACCTCGCAGGTCGGCGACAACATCCTGAGGGTCATGACCCCGGCCCAACTGACGAAGGAGAGGACCGTCGCCACGGCCATTACCAAGGTCATCCCGCTCAACTACAGCAAGGCCGCCGACATCATGATGGCCGTAAACGCCGTGCGGACCGCCGAGGGGCGGACCGGGACCGCCTCGGCCGACCAGAAGACCAACTCGCTCATCATAACCGAGTCGCCCGACAGCATGGCGGCCACGGAGCGGCTCATCGCCCAATTGGACATCCAGCCCAAGCAGGTGCTCATCGAGGCTAAGCTGGTGGAGGTCAATCTCACCAACTCCCTGCACTACGGCATCCAATGGGATTACCTGTCCATCGACACCGGCAAGGCCCTGGGTAAGGAGGGCACGACGTCCGTCGGTTCTCCCATTGGCTTGCCCGATCCTTTCCAGAATCCCCACACCGGGCAGGGCATGGACCGCAACAGCCTCAATTTCCCGGGCGCTTCCGATCAGGGCGGTGTAGGCGCCTCGGGCCGGGGCAGCGGCGTCGGACTGCCCGCCAACGTGATTTTCGGCGCCTTGACGCTGGGGCGCATAACCAACAACTACCTGCTCAACGTGACGCTGAGCGCCGCGGCCGCGGCGGGCAAGGTCAAGGTGCTCTCCGATCCCAAGATCGCGACCCTGAACAACCAGCCCGCCAACATCAACGTGACCACGCAGTATCCCTACGTGACCTCCAGCGTGACCTCCACGGGCGTGGCCACCCAGGCGGTCGCCTACGTGACCGTAGGCATCAAGCTGACCGTGACGCCGACCATCAATGCCGACGGACGCATCACCCTCGACATCAACCCGGACATCAGCCAGCCCTCGGCGACCGCGGCGGCCAGCGCCACGGGCGCGCCCGGCGTGGACGCGCGCACGGCCCAGACCACGGTCCTGGTCCGCGACGGCGAGACCATCGTCATCGGGGGCCTCATCAGCGACTCTACGAGCAACCAGATCGCCAAGATCCCGATCCTCGGCGACATCCCGATCCTGGGCTGGCTGTTCCGCAAGAAGTCCGTGGTCCGGACGCGCTCCGAGCTGCTCATATTCGTGACGCCCAAGGTCCTGCCGGACTGAAGCCGGTCCCGTGGGCATCGCGTTGGGGCCGCTGGTCGTTTTGGGGCCCCTGCTCAACGGCTCTTGGGACCTCTGGGCGCAGACCCTCCTGATCGCCGCGGCGGCGGCCTTGGCCGCGGCCTGGTTCTGCCTGCGCCCGGAGCGCGGCCGCGCGCCGGTCCCTTGGCTGTGGCTATGGGCCGTCGGCTTGGGGGTTTGGGGGGGGCTTAGCGCTTACGCCGGTCCCTTGGCGGCGTACGCCGCGCCGGCTTGGCGGGTGTGGCTGGCGGGGTTGGGGATCATGCTGGCCGTCGCGGCGCTGCCCGAATCCGAGCGGCGTCGGCTGGATCTGGCCGTGCGCGCGGCGGCCTGGATCATGGCCCTGCTGGCCGTCTATCAGCATTTCGGGCTGGGCCTGCAGCGGCCGCCGTCGTCGCTGCTCAACCAAAACATATTCGCCGGAGCCCTCCTGCTCCTGATTCCGCTGGCGCACGAGCAGCGCGACTGGCCCCTGTGCGCCCTGCTGCTCGTCTGCCTGGCCTGGT